>JBGVDU010000001.1:0-5504 GCA_045119555.1 Acutalibacteraceae bacterium
TTGTGTCTGCCTATTCCACCACACCGGCGGTTGACTTAACAAATTATATTTTACTATACAAAGCCGTAAATGTCAAGCTGTTTTCAAATTAAAAATCGTAAGGCTTTGTAAAATTTCAATTACACTTATTTTATGCTGAGAAAAGCCGAAAATACTACGCCTTTTCACTCTGTGCGTACAGGCAAAAGCCTTTCATGCAACACATATCGCACTTAGGGCTTCGAGCCGTGCATACTGCTCTGCCGTGCAAAACCAAGCGGTGACAAAAATCGTTGGATTCCTTAGGGTCGAGAATGTCACGCAAAATGAATTCTATCTTCTTGGCGTCCTTTATGTTATGGAAGCCAAGCTTCGATGTAATTCTTATGCAATGCGTGTCCACAACAACGGCAGGCTTGTGGAAAATATCACCTACCACGAGGTTTGCCGTTTTTCTGCCTATGCCTGCAAGCGTTGTAAGCTCTTCGATTGTGTTTGGCACCTTACCGTTAAAATTCTCACAAAGCTGTTGTGCCATTTTCACTATATCCTTGGCTTTGGTCTTGTAAAGTCCGCAGCTTTTTATATACTCCTCAACCTCGCTTACGTCGGCATTTGCGAAATCCTGTGCTGTTTTGAAGCGGTTGAACAGTGCGGGTGTCACCATGTTTACCCTTGCATCGGTGCATTGTGCGGCAAGCCTTGTAGCTATCAAAAGTTGTAGCGGATCGGTGTAAACAAGCGAGCAAATCGCCTCGGGATATTCTTTTTTCAAAGCTTTTACCGCTAAATCGGCTCTTTCCTTCGGTGTAATGCTTTCCATAATTCTCCTTAAAAATGCGGTTGACGATTTTCTTACGACGGCTGATATCCGCCAAGATATCTTTCAGCCTTGTCTATCACTCTGAGGTCGTTTTCATAACAGCACATTTCCCGTGCCTGCTTGAAGCTAACCCAAATAAAGTAGTCTATTTCGCTTTCCTGTATATGCACCTCATTGCTGTATGCTTCGGCAAGGAAAAATACCACTCTTTTTCTCACCTTGCCAAAGGGGCAGTAATCGCTTGTTTCTCTGAAGCCGGGGTGAATTTTTACATCGAGGTCGGTTTCCTCTTTTATTTCTCTTATCGCAGTCTGACGCTCGTTTTCGCCAAGCTCAACATGTCCCTTTGGGAATGACCAGTAACGTCCGTTTTTATTCTTTACAAGCAACACCTGAACCTCCTCGGGTGCTCTGTAAAAAACTATTGCTCCGCAGGATTTTTCGTAAAGACAGCTTATTCGATTGAATCTGAAATTCCTCAGCCGTCTTAATCTTTTACGTATCAGAGGCTCATAGTACACTTGACCCTCGGGTGCTACTATCAGTCTGGACTGAGAAGAACCCTTGCTTTGTGCCATGGCTATTACCGTACATCGTACCGTATCTCTCGGCTTTTCTCTGCAAATCAGATACACGTTTCGCCTGTGAGAGCCCGTCATATAATAGCCGCTGTAAAGCCCTGCATAGGGTATTGACGCCACGACAAAGACATCAATCTTTTTGCCAAGCATACTGTCACCTCCTATATAATTGTTATTTCTGCATTTTTCAACCTGTAATACTGCTGTCAAACAAATCCCTCAATCTCTGGCAATAGAGTGAGTTGTTCGCATCGGTAATACTACTCACGATAAGCACCTGAGTTATATCATTGCTGCGTATATACTCGCTCACATTTTCTTTAAATAATTGTGTATCAACAATGTGAACCTGGCTGTAACTCGGCACAAAATAACCGAGCATCGGCTCGGCCGCCGAATCCTTTATTACCAACAAGCGTTCCTCATTGTCACTGTCGTAGTTTATAATTCTTAATATCGGAGTATCGTGTGCAGGAAAAACACTCAACGGATCTTCAACGGTATTATCTATTGAGAAAATTTCCGTTTCCTCTTCTTCGCCCGTATCGCTGTTTATTCCGTAACATACATAGTTGACGTTAGGCTTATAGAATTCCACCTCATCTGCGTTTGCGTAAAGCTCGGGATTGCCGTTCGGCTGAGTTTTTTCATCAGTTGTTCTCTGAATATACGAGCCCTCAAAGTTTTTTATTATACCTTTGTTGGTCAATATATCGTCGGGATCGAACATATTCCCTTGCGTAAGTCCTGCCGTATGTGCAAACTGTTCGTAAGCATAAAAAGCACCGAGTGAGGTCATATTTTCATCTGTGCGGTAATAGATGTACTCTCCTTTATGCTCAAGCAGGGTGGAGTAGATATCTATATTTGTAACCCTGTCCATAAGTGCGGAATCAATTTTGTCGAGATTATCCTTTTGAGAATATGAATCTCCTCTCAGACTTTCATGCAAGCCGAACTCAGTGTTTGTGGGGATAACCATATTGTACACGTCAACATCTCCGTCAACATAGGAAACAACGCTGTTGATTACCGCCGCATAGTTGGAGGCTGTCGTATTAAGACCCTTAAACATCTCATATCCGCTGCCGTTTGAAACAAAAATTTTATCGTCCACGCTGTCGTAATATCCCGTAGGAATATCGGGTGTGTCACTTGTGGCAACGACGGCACTGTCGGGAGTTTCTGTATTTCCGAAGGAATTGATAATCGGTTTTAAATATTTAATAAAAACAAAAGCAAGAGCGATAACAACTACTGCTATCGCAACAACAGCCAGCATCTTAGCCGCACCGCTGTTGTTATTACGGTTAAACCCAACCGACTTGCGTCGTCTGCGACCGTAACTGCCGTTTCTGTGTTCATAACCTCTGTGAGAGTAACTGCTCATGTCAGTAGTCCTTTCATTGGCAATAAAAGCCGTGATACTCGAACGATTCGAGTGGTTCATATTATAGTATAATATAAAATTCGCCTTAATACAATACAAAACACCGCAAAAATGACAAAAATTAAAAATTAGGTTACAATTTCGACTTTATTTACCTATGAGTATTTTTTCGCTTAATTAAAGCTTGATAAAAACAACTGCAAAAGCATAGCATGAACGAAATTTAGGAATGTTAAATGTGTAAAATTTTCCGAAAAACTTGAATGCTGAATTTTTTGTATTTGCTGTAATATGATAATGGAAGGTGCTGTTTTTTGATTGACAAATACAATGGATTGATGTAAAATTTGTATATAAACAATGCCAAATAGCTTCGTATCATTGGTGTTATTTGAATTTGAGGAGGTATAAAATGTCTTATTCGTATGATTACAACCCGTCTTATTTGCAAATTCCTTTTATAGTGTGGCTGATTTCTTTAGCGACTCTTGTAGTTTCCTATGCTTCATTATGGGTTATGTTCAAAAAAGCAGGCAAGCCCGGCTGGGCTGTTCTTATTCCCTTGTACAATACCTATGTAATGAGCGAAATTGCGTTCGGCAACGGATTGCTTTGTATTCTGTTCTATATTCCTTATGTGAACTTTATTTTCTCTATTGTTTACATTTTTAAGCTGGCGGCGGTATTTAACAGAAGCAATTTTTTTGCCCTTGGCTTGCTTTTCCTTCCGTTGATTTTCTTCCCGATGCTCGCCTTCAGCGGAAATTCCTATTATTCGGGTCCTTCCGTAACGGACGGAATGTACATCACAGCAGGCAGAACTCCGAGCAATTACGGACAAAACTACTATAATCAAACAAACAATAATCCGTATAACACCGACACCTACTACGGTGAGGGCAATAACGGCTTTTACGGTCAGAACAACATTTACGGCACAAACACTTACAGCAAAAGCAATTACGACAATAACGATTATAACGCTCAAAGTAGCAGTAACAGTGACTACTTCTACGGTCAGAGTGATGACAGCGACAAGGATTATAATCAGAATAACAGCAATTAATTCAACAGAATTTTACGAAACGGCAGTCATACAACGGCTGTCGTTTTTATTTAAATAAACACGGTTGAAATTTTGTACTTATACTGATATAATAAAATAGGTAAGTTTTGTTTTAAAGAAATAAGAACGGATGTGAGAATATTGATTACAGTATCTAATCTTAGCCTTAGCTTTAACGGTACACCGCTTTATAAGGACGTTGACCTTAAATTTACAGAGGGAAACTGTTACGGTGTCATCGGTGCAAACGGTGCAGGCAAGTCTACTTTTTTGAAAATTTTGAGCGGTGAGCTTGAATCCACAACGGGTGAGGTTATTATAAAAAAGGATACCCGTATGTCAGTGCTCAAGCAGGATCACTTTGCTTATGACGAGTTTACTGTTCTTGACACGGTTATTATGGGCAACCAAAAGCTGTACAACATTATGAAAGAAAAGGACGAGCTTTACGCAAAGCCCGATTTCAGCGATGAGGACGGCATAAGAGCTTCTGAGCTTGAGTCTGAGTTTGCCGAGCTTAACGGCTGGGAAGCGGAGAGCGATGCGTCTAAATTGATTCAAGGCTTGGGTCTTGATGAGGCTATTCTATACAATCAAATGAGCAGTCTTACGGGTAACGAAAAGGTGAAGGTGCTGCTTGCACAGGCACTTTTCGGAAATCCCGATATCATTTTGCTTGACGAGCCTACAAACCATTTGGATATTGAAGCTATCTCTTGGCTTGAGGAGTTTCTCTTTGACTTTGAAGGAACAGTTATCGTTGTATCTCACGACAGACACTTCCTAAATACAGTTTGTACTCATATTGTGGATATAGACTACAACAAGGTAAAAATGTATGTCGGCAACTACGAATTTTGGTATCAGTCCTCACAGCTTATTCAGCAAATGGTTAAACAGCAGAATAAAAAGGCTGAGGAAAAGATAAAGGAATTGCAGAACTTTATTGCTCGATTCTCCGCAAATAAATCAAAATCCAAGCAGGCTACGTCAAGAAAGAAATTGCTTGATAAAATTACTGTTGAAGAAATGCCTGCTTCTTCAAGAAGATATCCGTGGGTCGGCTTCAATATGGACAGAGAGCCGGGCAAGGAAATTCTTACGGTAGAGGGAATTTCAAAAACTGTTGACGGCGAAAAGGTTTTGAACAATGTTTCGTTCAGATTGGAGCGTGGCAACAAGGTTGCTTTCCTTTGCGAAAACGAAAATGCGGTTACTGCATTGTTTGATATATTAATGGAAAAAACAGAGCCTGATGAGGGTAAATTCAAGTGGGGCGTTTCGACTACTCAGTCATATTTCCCGAAGGATAACAGCGAATTTTTTGATAACTGCGATAAGACTATTCTTGAATGGCTTTCACAGTACAACGAATCGAACGATCAAACCGAAACATATCTCAGAGGCTTCTTGGGTAAAATGCTGTTTTCGGGCGAGGACGTATTCAAGCCTGTAAAGGTTTTGTCGGGCGGCGAGCGTGTAAGATGTATGCTTTCCCGAATGATGCTCTTCGGCTCAAACGTGCTTGTTCTTGACCAACCGACAAACCACCTCGATTTGGAGTCAATCACAGCGGTAAACAACGGCCTCAGTGCATTTAAGGGAATAGTTCTCTTCACATCACATGACCACGAGTTTATACAGACTGTGGCAAACAGAATTATC
>JBGVDU010000002.1:0-2149 GCA_045119555.1 Acutalibacteraceae bacterium
TCTCACGTTTTAAGTCGTTTATTGTTTCGCTCAAGGACTTTATCTGCTCGTCCGAGGACTTACACTCGGCTTCAACTCGGAATTTGTCCTCCTGAACTTCTCCCAGTCTTCTTCTTGCATCTGCAAGCTGTGATTCAACACTTCCGCAGTCTGCCTGTGCCTGTGTGAAAAGCTTTTTGTTTTCCTCGGACTTTTCGTTTAAAGCCGCAAGCTTTTTCTTATCTTTTTCAATTTCGCTTACTCGGCTCAAAAGTCCCGTCTTTTTATTGAGCGAACCACCCGTCAGAGAACCGCCTGCGTTTACGACCTGACCGTCAAGAGTAACTACTCTGAAACGGTAGCTGTATTTTCTTGCAATCTGTACGGCACAGTCGAGGTTTTCCGCTATGCAGATTCTGCCCAGCAGTGATTTCAAAATACCGCTATATTTCTCGTCGCAAGAGCAAAGCGTGCTTGCCACACCGACAAAACCTTGACAAGCTTCTAAGCCTCTTTCCTGCAATTCGTTGCCCTTAATTGTAGACATCGGCAAAAAGGTTGCACGTCCCGCATCTCTCTTCTTCAAGAACGAAATAGCCTTTTTTGCGTCCTCCTCCGTTTCGGTAACGATATTCTGCATCGACGCACCGAGAGCCGTTTCAATAGCCACGGAATATTCGGACGGAACCTTGATAACTCTTGAAACAGGGCCGTGGATACCCTGTAAGATTCCGTTTCTCGCTTCTTTAACTATAACCTTTACACTTTGATTGAAGCCCTCAAGATTTCTTTCGAGATTTTCAAGGAATGAAATACGTCTTTGAACCTCGTTGATATCAAGTGTTATTTTATCCTGCTGTGCCTTTACCTCGTCACGCTTATTATGCTTTTGAACAAGCATAAGTTCACAGCCCTTGACCGTATTTGTCAAAGCTGTAAAGCTTTCGCCTGCTTCGTCACGCATTGCCTTGTAATCCTCAAAGGCGGCTCTTTGCTCGTCAAGCTGTTTGGTTTTAATATACAACGATTGCTCAATCGTTGCAAGTCTTGCCTTAATATCCGAAATGGAGGATGCACCCGTCATCTTTGCAACCCGTGCGTTTGCAAGCTCAACATTCAGCCTTGTAAGCAAGGAATTTTTCTCCTGCAAAAGAGAAGAGCTTTTACCGTCGTCCTCCATAAGTGACGAAAGACTTATTGTTATTTTATTAAATTCCTCTTGCTTTTCTGCAAGAATTTTTTCGTTTTCCTTAACCCTTTGCCTTTTCTCTTCGGCTTCCTTTTTGATATTTTCGCAGAGCACATCAAGCTGGTTCAAATCGTTATTCAATCGTTCGATTGACAAAAGATTGTGCTTGATATTGTTCTCCTCAACGGAGATTTTCGCTCTGATTTCGCTTACCTGCTGTTCGAGGTCTGCATTGATTCGTCTAATCTCATCCATTTTGGAGGAAAATTCACCTGTTGAATTGTAAATATCCTCGGTTTCCTTTTCAATGCCCTCCAAAGCGGCAACGGCACTTTCATGCTGAGCACGGGCAACGGAGATTTTGTCCTCCTGTTCCCTCAAAATTTTACTCGATTTTTCAAGAGTATCGAGCCAAAGAGCAATTTCAAGACCCTGCTTTTCCTTTGCGTATTCAAGGTAAGCCTTAGCCTTTGATGCCTGCTTTTCAAGCGGTCCCACTCTGTCCTCAAGCTCAGTCAAAATATCACGAAGTCTTAACAGGTTTTCCTCCGTTTGACTAAGCTTTCGCTCTGCCTCTGTCTTTCTGTAACGATAACGTGAAATACCGGAAGCCTCTTCAAAGATTTCTCTTCTGTCCTCGCTTTTTGAAGCAACAATGCTGTCGATTTTACCTTGGCTTATCATCGAGTAACCGTCACGTCCCAGACCCGTATCCATAAACAGCTCGTGGATATCCTTTAGACGCACCGCCGCTTTGTTTATAAGGTATTCGCTGTCGCCGGAGCGGTAGTAGCGTCTTGTAACCGCAACACTGTCACCGTCAAAGGGAAGCGATCTATCCTTGTTTTCAATCGTCAAAGTAACCTCGGCATAGCCTACCTTTTTTCGGTTGTCCGTGCCGTTAAAAACAACATCCTCCATTTTACTGCATCGCAGTGCTTTAGGGGACTGCTCACCGAGCACCCAACGGATAGCGTCACT
>JBGVDU010000003.1:0-1441 GCA_045119555.1 Acutalibacteraceae bacterium
AAAATTCCGAAAGCAATTCTTCCGACGGCGTTATAAACGATGAGCTGATTCAAAATGCAGGCACCTCTGTTTTCGATTGGTTTGCCTTTTCTGCCGGCAGAATGGGGAGAAATGAGGATTATTCAAGCTTTCTTTCCGCTCTCGAAGGCTATGCCGAAAGCAGTACCTCCGAGATTTTAACCGATTATCAGAGAGTTTCGCTTGCATATCTTGCGTGCGGCGGTGATATATCGTCAAACGGCATGCTTAACAAGGCTGTTTTCGATTCTCTTAACAACGATAACCTAAGCGAAAAAACTGTAAATGCTTTGATGTACGCTCTAATCGTTCTCGATTCCGAAAGATATGAAATTCCCGACGGTACAAGTCTTACAAGAAGTGCGATTATTACTCAAATTCTTTGCAGCAGCTTGGAAAACGGTGCGTTTGCTTTAAGCGGAAATACTCCCGATACCGACATAACCTGCATAGCAATTCAAGCTTTGACACCTTATTACAACAGCTCCGAAAAATTCACTTATACGCAAAGCGGCACAGCAAAAACCTCAACTGTTCGTGAGGTTATAGATTCCGCCGTTGAATATTTGTCATCAATTCAGCTTGATGACGGCGATATGCCCACATGGGGCATTGCCACAAGTGAAAGCACGGCACAGACGATTGTGGCACTCTGCGGCTTGGGCATAGACCCATCTGCGGACGAGCGATTTGTCAAAAACGGAAATTCTCTCATTGACGGCTTGATGAAGTACGCTGTGAGCGACGGCGGCTTTGCACATACTTTAACTAACGGCGAGGGTACGTCAAATTCACTCGCAAGTGTCGAGGCCTTTTACGCTCTCGTTGCATATTGCAGATATGAAAACGGTTACAGAAGTCTTTTTGATATGAGAGAAGAGCCGAGCGATGAGGTTTATGCGAATATAAATTCACTCGTTGAAGGCATTCAAGCCTTGGAATCCGATGATATCGCAACAGCAAAAGTACTCCTTGACGATTATTCTGAAATTCCGTTCGGCGAGCGTTCTTACGTTTATAACTTTTATATTTTATCAGATATTTTAAACGCAAACGGCATTGAAAACTCCGCCGATTATACCGCTGATGAGCTTGGCACGGAGAAGAGCGGAAGAGGTGCAGTTGTTGACATAACGGCTGAAAAGATTTTAATTCAAGAAAGCAGTGATTCTCTCTCCGAGCTTAACTCCACTTACAGCAAGCTTGAAGCAAGCTCCGCCGCACCTCAAAGCCGTAATGAATTGGGAGCAATGGGGACGGTTGTTATTATCGCAATAGGTGTCGGTGCTGTGGCTGTGATTATCCTAAATCATAAGCTTAACCCGAAATCCAAAAGATAAAATACTAAAGTCGGAGAAGCGTATGAAGAAGAATTTAATTGCACTTGCGGCTGTAGCCGTAGTGGCGTTGATAATGTTCTTTA
>JBGVDU010000004.1:0-1878 GCA_045119555.1 Acutalibacteraceae bacterium
ACGGTCAAGCGTTTTTAATTACAGCGAACGTAAAAAATCAACTGCCAACGGATATTGCTTCATCAGTTTTTCGCTCTCATTGGCAAAAATCATAAGATAGCCGATAATCACAGTTGCCGACATTGCAAGTATCGTAAAAATGTAAGCAAGGTTGTATATTTTTGCGGGAGTACTTTTCAGCATTTGAAGAATATTGAAAACAACTACTATTGATACAAGAAGTAACGGCATTAAAATATCTGCCGTATATCTGTAATGAGAACCTGCTGTGCACATATCAACAAATGCCAAAATAAGAGCTGTGACTGTGATTACACCTAAGAAAAAGCTTTTGAATTTATCTTTTTTATCTTTTTTACTTACTGCAAAGGGTGCAAAGAACAAACCCCAAGTAAGAGGATAATTCAAAATGCCCATTGTTCTTCCGACATAGGTATAACGTGAATATGCCTCAAGAGAATGACCCTTGATTTCAATATACGGAAAGATAGAAGATACTCGTGGCTGCTGCACAAAGTAATGGTACAAAGCGGCGGGCAGCATAGACAATGTTATCGTGTTTGCCTCTGCCATGCTAACCGTAAGCTGGTAATTGAAACCAAATTCAAATGGGTTTTCAAATCTCAGATAATTATAAATCATTATCAAAACAGCACCTATTACAACGGGTGTACCTATTGAAATAATATACAAGATTTTATTTTTTGTTTTCTCATGTTTATCGCTGAAAATAAATATCGCAGGTACGATTGCCGAAATGCAGTACAAAATCAACGACGGTCTTGATGCAACAATCATAACAACAGATATACCCGTTACCGCCAAGAAAATTATTCTCTTTTTCAGATTATTCTCATAATAAGCCTTAAGAATAAAATAGAAAAATACCGCAAGCCATGCAATTCCCGAAACTACTGCCAGATAATAAAACTGATTTTCCGCCGCCAAAGCAAAAATAAGCGATCCGAAAATTAACGCAATATGACCTAAAATCACTGCGACCGAGGGAGCTCCCTCGCAGAATTTATTTATAACAAAATTGTACAGCAGAGAAATGAATATAATTGCATAAATACACATTATACCCGACGCAAGCAGTGTGCTCGGTGCATGTCCTGTCAAAAAGAAAACAGGAAAATATACCGTAAAAACAGGCGATACGCCAAAATAGGAATAGAATTTTCCGTTATAATACGCTCTGTCCCAAAAATCTCCGTGTAAATCCGCTTCATTTCTTTCGCTTCTGTCGTATGGATTTTCCAAGCTATCGAGTTTTGATGTATCATAATCAATATCCAAATCAATATGACCGTTGGAAAAAGCCTCAAACAGCTGTCTGTACTGGTCCTGTGAAGAAATATTCTCAGACGGATATTCCTCCAAAAGAGTTACGCTCGGATTGGAAAGATTCATTAACGACATTAAACCTATAACCGCTGTGCACATCATTAATGCACTTACGGCAATTCCGAAGGATTTTTTCGGAGAATATGCTATATTCCAAAGCTTGAATCTGATTATAAAGCAAATAGTTAAAAGAATTATAAACCTAAATAGACTGATATGAAAAGGCTTGAAGGCATTGAGCTTTATCGAAGAAATTTCAATCAAATCCGAGGAATCTTTAATATTAATTTTCAGCCCTTTTACTTCTCCGAATGAGGAAACAGAATAAAAGTTTTGCTCGCTGTCCCCTGCAAGCATGCTCGTTTTTGCTACATTATATGTATATCCGTCATCAAACGTAAAATTATCGTCCGTATAGCTTAGCTCTACATCAACATACTCTCCTTCATCGTTGCTCATTTCAATGCAAATATTTTTCATTTCCTCATTTATATCTTCAAAAAACAGAACTCCGCCTTTTAAATATATAAC
>JBGVDU010000005.1:0-10218 GCA_045119555.1 Acutalibacteraceae bacterium
TATTTCTTTTAAGCAGCTCTATTTCCTCGGCAGTCGGCTGAGAAATAGGATTTTCCAAAACAATAAAATTTCTCTTGCTGTTTTTTATTTCAAGATAAAAACGATAAATATCATTTTGATAAGTTGCCTTGTCCTCTACGCCGTTTATTCTGCAAAAGCAGTTGTAGAACAGCTTGGGGTCTTTACCTCGTGTAACGGGCGGCTTTCTTATATCGTCGAGTGCTTCTCCCGTAATCCAAGCGTTTGTGCAGTTAAGCACGGACGGCATTTGACCGTACAGCTTTTCTGTGTTTTTTCTGTTCTGAATTTCTTCTCCCACCCATTTTAAATTAAAGTTAGGGGGAAATTTAGTCATATTTGGCAGCTTGAGCTCATCGGAGCAAAACGAATTGGGGTCCTGTGACAGATAAGCACTGTCACCGTTGTATTGCAATAAAACGACATCACAGCCTGCATTTGAGAGGATTGATATAAGCACAAGCTCATATCTGCCGATATCGCCCCCATAAAGTATCTTCGGCACATCGTTTTCGCCCAGCTGATTTACAACTCGCTCAAACTTGTAATAGAGCCAGCACATAAACTTTATATATGAATTTTTAAGCATATTCTCGTTCTTACCCATATTTTTAAGGTTAAGAAGAGCGTTATAGACAGAATCAGCCACCGTCATACATTGGTAATCATTCATTCTCGGCAGCCATTTTTTCAGTGCATTTGCGATAAATGTTTTATCAAGCTGAAAAGCATCGCCCATCATTTCTTGATAAAATGAAAGATGTTTCTCATCGGGATTTGAAATTTTGCCCTCAATTATTACTCCGCCTGCCCGTGCAACCTCGTAATATTTTTGAACAAATTCATTTATAGCTTCATTATATCCGTTGATTCTGTAAAAATATACAGATTTGCTCTTTCTCATATTCAAAGCAACAAAAAAATCATCAAGATTCTGAATTTTTTTATGTTCAAACATGGATTAGTTCACCTTTTTTAGATTACAATTTACAATTATTGATAGGGCAAATACGGAGTATCATTCGCTTTTTTAAGCTTATGCTTATTAAGCTCATAACCGAGCACAGCACCGCAGATACCTCCGAGAATGTGTCCGAAATTTGAAATATTATCATCAACGGATACACCAAGATAAATTTGCTCACCTATGTAAAGAACAGCTACAAGAATAAATGTAAGAGGAATACTGCCCTCTTTAATGCTTGTAAACGACGAAAGCAGGATAAGAGCAAAAACTATTCCGCTTGCTCCCAAAAGGCAAACATTCGGGAAAAATATGAAGCTTGCCAAGCCTGTAATAAGTGATGTCGAAAGCATTATAAACAACATATTTGCCGAGCCGTATTTTTCTTCGAGCAACGGACCGAGAATCAGAATATACATTATATTACCCAAAAAATGAGACCAATCCGCATGGCCTATTGCATGTCCGAAAAATCTGATATACGTCAGCGGACTAAACAAGGACGAACGGTAAACGCTGAAAAATGTCCAATTTGACCAGCCATTTGTAATATAATTAAAAATCAATGCCACCAGACATACAATGGAAAAAGTAAGTACGACCGGTGAGTTAAAGGAAATTTTAATCTTCCCTTTTAAAGTGTTATTCAATTACATCATCTCCAATTCTACCTTCACGCTGTCATTATAACATAAATAAACATATTAAACAATATACTTTTTGTAATTTTTCATTTTATTAACAAATTGAACCATTAACTGTCTTGACTGTGCATTTTATATGAAATTGCCGATAAAATTATTGATTGCTTCATATCCAACGGCAAGGTTAATATTCTGACCGTCATCAAGTCCTGCCGTACTGATTCCAACAACTTCTCCGTACATATTCAAAACCGCTCCGCCTGAGCTTCCGTGAGAAATCGGTGCCGTAAATTGAATCATGTCAACTCCGTCAACATTACGGAATCCCGAAATGATGCCGTCGGAAACCGTATTGAACAAGCCGAGCGGACTTCCTATTGCTACAACCCTCTGACCTCTTACAAGTCCCTGCGGACCTTTGTAAATTTTCAGCGGCTTCAAGGCTCTGTCAATTCTTATAATTGCCAAGTCAAGATCGGAATGATATTTTATAAGCTCATCTGTAAAATAAATTTTCTCCTCATTTTCAAGGCGAATACCGTAAGCCGTACCTGCTCTTGCAACGTGACAGTTTGTGAGAATATATCCGCTTTCTCCAATCATTATTCCTGAACCTGTTCCCACAACCTCGCCCTCCTCCTTTCCGAAGGGCTTTCTTTTAAGAATATAAACAAGCACTATTGAGGACGCAAGCTGAGCAAGCTCCTCGTAGGATTTTTCCGTCCTCGGCTGCTGTGGCAATGCGGAGGCGGCAGTTCTGTTTTGAGGTATACTTATAGGCGGATTCGGGCGTGAGGGCGTAGTAATTCTCATATTCCTGCCCTGCTGAGGCGGAGCAGAAGTGACGGGGGGCACGCTTCTTGACGGATTTTGTGAGCCGGGACGTGGCGGCAAAGTTATTCTTACGTTACCGCTCTGTTGAGGTATTGCGTTCGTATTTTGAGCAGTGTCCCTCTGCTTAGTAGGTCTTGGAGGAACAGTCACCCTTACGTTTCCTCCCTGTTGCGGCTGTACGGCTATACCTTGTGAAAGTACACTCTGCGTTCTGCTTGGTCTTGGCGGTATGGTAACTTTTATATTTCCGCTCGGCTGTGCCCCCGAGGTTATTACCTGAGAATTTTCGTTCTGAGCTTTCTTCGGTCGAGGAGGTATAGTCACCCTAATATTGCCGTTGCTTTGCTGCTTAGAATTGTTTTGATGATTATTATTTGCATTTGAGAAGCTATTATTATAGCTTGCAACATTACACTCGGTATACGGCGGTATTACCGACGTGCCTAAGTGCCCGATAACACTGCCCACAGATAAATCAAGCTTTTTGGCATTGTTGTCTATATCGCATTTATTTTCGAGCAGGAGCACATTAAAATCGGTAAGTGCCAAAAGGTAAAAGAAAAGATATTCTTGAATTTTCACTACATTTTCGGCAACGATTTTTACACAGCTGTTGAATCCGATTTTTCCGACTAAATCCGCTGTAACGCTGTCGAACCAAAATAACAGCTTAACGGCAAAATTCTTTTCCATGGCAGGTGTCAGCTGTGGGCGTGTTTTTTTCAGCATGCCAAGACATTCGGTTATCGCATTCGCAAGCAGTGACGACAGCTCAGCGTTATTTTCGGTAGCTCTTATTACAGCCTTCTTCTTGTAGCTTCTAAGCCAGCTGTCGTAACATTGGGAATAGTAATTTACATCATCGACAGAAACAAGCTTAGTCAAGGCCGTTACACGCTTATACGCTATTTTGCCGTTTGACATATCTCCGCACAGTCTGTTTTCAAAATTCAGAAAATCATTAAAAAAAGAATTGTTCTCCCCGATAATTCTTACAAAAACATTTTCTTTTCCGCTGATATTTTCAAAATCCCTCAAACTCCTTATTTCCGAAGAGCATGCCCTTATAGAATTAATATCCGACACCAAAAACACCGCCTTGACAAAAAATATATAAATTAATTGCAAATTTTTAATTAAATTTTACGCAATAATTCTACCACATTCATCAAAAAATATCTACCATTTTCGCAAGAATTATGTTATAATTTAATATGCAATGGTATTTTATTGGGTTGTTTACATTCGGAAGGTATATTATTGCATTATTGCGACATGTATCGCCCCCACCCAAAATATCTCTATATTGACAGGAGATTATAATGAAAAACGAAAAAATTTATTACAGCGTAGGTGCTTTGCTTTATTGCCCCGCCAACAACGGAAGCATCGTGCGTTCTATTTTTGAGGAAAAATTTGGAAATAATTTCTCCCTCGCACTTTGTTTGGAAGATACAATCAATGATGACTTCGTTTTTGAAGCCGAAGAAGCAATGATAAAATCATTAAAAAAAATCAAGGCTTCAACCGAAAACCACTCGTTTTATCTGCCGAAAATATTTATCAGAGTTCGTTGTCCCGAGCAAATTCCAAGCCTCATGGAGCGTTTGAAGGAATCTCAAGCCTTAGTTACGGGATTCATAATTCCAAAATTCACTCCCGAATCGGCAGACGGTTATATTGACGAAATTATTAAAGTAAATCACGAATACGAGCGTACAATTTATATGATGCCTATTCTCGAAAGTCAGACAATGATTGACCTTAGAACAAGATACGAAACTCTTTATGCTATCAAGGATAAGCTTAAAAGAATCGAACGTCTTGTGCTCAACATAAGGGTAGGCGGAAACGACCTTTGCAAGATGTTCGGCTTCAGACGTCACAACGATGAGTCTATACATGATATCAAGCCTGTTTCAAGTATTTTCAGCGACATCGTTACGGTGTTCGGTCTTGACTACGTTGTTTCCGGCCCTGTATGGGAGTACTTCAACGGTGACGGCTGGGATATCGGACTTGAAAACGAAATCAAAGGCGATTTGCTTTGCGGTTTCATAGGTAAAACCGTCATTCACCCGAATCAGCTTGAGATTGTACATAATGCGTACAAGGTTGCAAGAAAAGACCTTGAGGACGCAAACGCAATTCTCAACTGGAGCAAAAACTCAGCATCTCTCGTGGCAGGAAGTCAAAACAAAGAGAGAATGAACGAATACAAAACTCATTACATTTGGGCAGAAAAAATTAAAATGCTCGCAGAAGTGTTCGGCGTTGAAAACTGATACACAGCCTTTTACCATTTAAAATTTAAAATAAAGAAATCAATTTACGGAGGGTATCTGTTATGAAAACAGCAATAGGTACAAGAGAAAACATTAAAGTTCTTGAAGAATTCCAAAACGGAGGCTTGAGGGTACAAATTTTGGAATACCAAAAGCTTTTGGGTATTTCCAATGCTTCCTCGGCACAGAAGGTTTATTTTATGGAAAAACAGAACATCAAGGTTCGCCAGGTAGCACTTTACCTTGAAAACGACAAGGTAACCATAGAAAAGGGTGCAATGAGCTATTTTGCAGGCAATCTCGAAATGGTCAGCGGTGTTACAGTAGGCAACGCTCTCGGCCGCATAATGAGAGCAACCGTAACGGGTGAACAAATGGCTCAGCCCGAGTACACAGGTACAGGCATGCTCGTGCTTGAGCCGTCTTACAAACATTTCCTCGTGCTTCAGCTTGCACCGGGTGAATCAATTATCGTTGATGACGGCATGTTCTACTGTGCACAGGGCAGTGTTACCGTTAGGGCAGTTGCTCAAAAAAACCTTTCCTCTGCTGTTGCAGGCGGTGAATCGCTTTTCCAGCAGCAGCTTACCGGCCCCGGACTTATCGTATTGGAAAGTCCTGTTCCTATGGAGGAAATCGACATTATTAAGCTTAACAATGATGTTCTTAAAGTAGACGGAAACTTTGCCGTGTTGCGTTCAAGTCAGCTTCAGTTCACTGTTGAAAGAAGTGCAAAGACATTGGTAGGCTCTGCTGTCAGCGGTGAGGGTCTTGTAAATGTTTACAGAGGCACAGGCGAGGTATGGCTTGCACCGACAATTAAGATTTATAAGCAAATGGGACTTTGACGATATGTCAGCTCAACCGTAAGGTTTACAAAATACTATGGGTGCAGCCTTTGCCATGGACTACTCCTGTACGGGTGTAATATTGTAAATTGTAAGCTTAAATTATTTAAATAACAGAAAAACTCCCTAAAGCTGCGATAGGGTAGCTTAGGGAGTTTTTCCGTTATTAGTACAAAAACGATAAGGATATGAAATATGTTTACCGAAAAAGATTTAGTAAAAATAGCTAAAAGAGAAAACAATAATAAACGAAAATATCTTGTAGTAAATCAACTTCAAGGAAAGCACATTCCTGTAAGCGGTAAGGTAGCTTTTTCGATGTTCGATGAGCTTGCACAGGACGTTAAAAATTCTTACTTTGATGAAAAGCTTTTACTTGTCGGCTTTGCGGAAACAGCTACGGCAATCGGTGCAAGATTGGCGGTGGTTTTGAATTCCTACTATATGCAGACGACAAGAGAGCAAATCGACGGTGTGGAATATCTTTTCTTCACTGAATCTCACAGCCACGCAACAGAACAGAAGCTTATAAAAAATGACATAGACTCTGTTATTGACGAAATTGACCGCATCGTTTTCGTTGAGGACGAAGTAACTACGGGAAATACTATAATGAAAATTATAGGTATAATCGAAAAGCTTTACCCGAACAAGGTCAAATTCTCGGTTGCCTCTCTTTTAAACGGCATGGACGAGGAGGCCCTCAGCCATTACAAGAAGCGTGACATTGAAGTTCATTACTTGGTAAAAACAGACCACAGCAAGTACACCGAAATCGCCGAAAGTTTCAAGGGTGATGGTGAGTATATCGCCAAAAACACCTCTGCCCCAAAAGCATATGTCGATGAAATCGCAGTAAATAATTATCAAAACGCAAGACGGCTTGTAAAGGGCAACGACTACAACTCAGCCTGTGAAAAGCTCTTTGCTGATATTACACATAACGAAAAAGATAATCTCGCAAATTCAAGCAGTGTACTCGTTATAGGAACGGAAGAATTTATGTACCCTGCACTTTATGTTGCAAGTCGGCTTGAGGAAAACGGCTTCAATGTTAGATGTCATTCCACAACAAGAAGTCCTATTGCAACAAGCAGTGAAGAAAATTATCCATTACAAAAAAGATACGAGCTTGCAAGCTTTTTTGAAGACGAACGCAAGACATTCATTTACGATTTAAAGAAATACGACTGCGTTTTAATTATAACCGATTCAACAAATCAATCAAAAATCGGTGCAAATTCTTTGATTAACGCACTGAATAATTGCGGAAACGACAACATAGTAATTTACAGGTGGTGTAACCGATGAGAACATCCTATTCCGAAAATGACGTAATCCTTTTACTTAAAGATATAACAGGCTTGGTTGAACCTCAGTCAACCGCTGAACGTGAAAGACTTATTCAATCCGGCAGACATTATTGCGAAATGCTTCCCATTGAATACGTTCCTACCGACAAATACATGCAGGTTTACAACGAGGCACTGAAAAACTATTCAAAGCCTACCGCTTTGGCAATCGGCAAGCTTGCGGACAAGGTAATGGCTCAAAAGGGTGAAAACGTGGTTTTGGTGTCACTTGCAAGAGCGGGCATTCCGATTGGAATTTTGCTTAAAAGATATATTCAAAAGAAATACAGCATAGATGTGCCCCACTACTCAATTTCAATTATTCGAGGAAGAGGCATTGACAAAAATGCTATGAAATATTTGCTTGCAAAGTATGAACCGCAAAATCTGCTTTTCGTTGACGGCTGGATTGGCAAGGGTGCTATTCTGGGTGAATTGGAAAAGGATATCTCCGAATTTGAGGGTGTTTCCTCCGAATTAGCTGTTGTTGCCGATCCTGCAAATGTCACGGAGCTTTGCGGTACTCACAACGATATTTTAATTCCGAGCTCCTGTCTAAACAGCACAGTTTCGGGACTTGTCAGCCGTACCTTTCTCAGAGATGATATAATCGGCAAGGATGATTTCCACGGTGCGGTATATTACGGTGAACTTTCGGAATCCGATTTATCTTATCAATTTATAGACGCTATTGAAGCTCAATTTGAGCTCAACTGCGAGGTTGATGATAAAATCATCGAAGGCAAAGGCGTTGACGAAGTTCGGACAATCGCCGAGCATTTCGGCATTGACGATATCAATCTTGTAAAACCGGGAATCGGAGAAACAACACGTGTACTTTTAAGACGTGTTCCGTGGAAGGTTTTAATTGACGAAAAATTCAAGGATAACGACGATTTGGCACATATAATTCGTCTTGCGGAGGAAAAGAACGTGCCTATTGAATATTATCCACTGACACACTACAAAACTTGCGGTATAATAAAGAAGTTGGCAGACACATAACTTAAACGGGAGGTAGCATTTATGATTAGAGTATGGTTTAACCACTGGTTCAGCACGGCTTACGGAATTATTCAGCTGATGAAGGACGACAGCGAGGAACAGGTTTACGTTATCGGCACAAGCTGTCAGGCTGATTCCGTCGTTCAAAAGGTCTGCGACGAGTGGTACGAAGAGCCCGACACATGCGGCGAGGAGTACATAAAGTTTTGTTTAAAATTCTGCAAGGAGCAAAAAATTGATGTTTTCGTTCCATACAGAAATATGATTGATATAAGCAAGAACAAAGAGCGTTTCACATCTGTCGGAATTAAGGTAATGGTTGATAACAACAAGATTATTGATTTTCTCGACAATAAGGCGGCAACCTATGAGCATTTCAGAAATTACGAGAATGTCAATATTCCCGATTATTATACCGTAAAAACCGCTGAAGAATTTGCCGAAGCACACGATGCTCTGCTGAAAAAATATTCGCAGGTTTGTGTGAAATTCGTTCGTGACAAGGGCGGTATGAGCTTTAGGCGTATTATCGAAAACGTCGATGAATTTGATCAGCTCAGAACCTACCAAAGTGCAAAAATGAGTTATAATGATCTTTATCACGCACTTTCAACAAAGGAAGAATTTGACGAGCTAATGATCATGCCATATCTTTCGGGGGACGAAGTGAGTGTTGATTGCTTAAGAACAGGTACGGGCACGATAGCAATACCGAGAATAAAAAGCTCCACGAGAGCGGAGAGAGTAGTTTTTGATGACGAAATACTCAGCGTAACCGCAAATGTGCTTACAAAAATCAATTTAAAATACCCATGCAACGTGCAGTTCAGATATATGGACGGTAAGTTGTATCTCTTGGAAATAAACCCAAGAATGTCGGGCGGCTTGCAAATGACATGTATGGCAGCAGGCGTAAACATTCCAAACATTGCCCTTAACAAGATTTTGGGAAAGGATCTCCCCTGGTCGATTGACGAAGAAGAAAAAACAGTTTCTTATGTGGAGATTCCGCAGATAATAAAATAATTAATCAAAAACAGCGATACAGTATGCAAAGCTACCGTATCGCTGTTTTTTCTGTAAATCTAACCCCTCTTTTAATATACAAAGTGAATTCACAAAAAAGAGTGGATAACTCCCCAGTAATAAATCCCCCATATCAACAATCCCTTACTATTTAAGTTTTGCTCAAGCTTTTTCAAAAGCTTGCGGATTCCAAAGGCAGAGCCTTTGGTGGGTTTTAAGGGCAACGCCCTTAACATAGTGCAGAAACGGCACAGCCTTAAAATAAGACTGTGCCGTGAATCTGCTGGTAATTTAGTGTATGTCTGTCATTGCATCGTGCTTAGTTTTATCGCACTATGTTTGTATCAGTTAGACACGATAACCCGCAACAATTTGAAGAATCATAACGGCATCGTTCAAATCAACTACGCCGGAAGCATCATAATCTGCTCTCAAATACTGAACGTCATCTAAATCTTCAACAGAAATTAAGTAACGCTGAATTGTAAGTACGTCAATCGTGTTAATTATGCCGTCAGCATTTACGTCGCCCTGAGCATAAAATTCAGAATCCGTGTCCTCAACCTCAGAATCGGTGTCTGTTTGAGAATCTGTATCCGTTACAGTTACATCATCTGTATCAAGCTCGGAATCAGAGGTGATATCCGTGCTTTCGCCGTCATCGGTGTCTTCTGTTACATCTGAATCCATGCTTTCCTCAGTGTCACTGTTTTCTTCATAGTCGCTGTCGTAGATATACTCAGAATCTGTATTCTCGTCTGCTGCGTAGTCCTCGTCGGTGTCAGTGTAGTAGTAATCATCATTCAAGCTTTCGGAATCGGTGCTGTCATAATAATTATCTTCACTGTCCGTAGAATCGGAATAATTCGGCATATCCGTAGAAGATGTGTTATAATCCGGTGTGGCGTAACCGAGAATATCGCCGTAAGAAAGGGAGTAAGAAACATTGCATACTGCCTCGTTGTAATTACCCTCGATTGAATAAACATTGTATCCGTCTGAGCCGGTTACAAGTCCTACATGATAAATATTGCCGTATGAGGCATAGAATATAAGGTCGCCTGCCTGCGGAGTGTAGCTTCCGCTGTAATGGAATCTGCCCTGTGACATAAACCAGTCACAGCCTGCCGAGCAAAGTGCGAATGATGGGAATGTGTTTGTATCAACACCGGCTTGGTTAGCACACCAAGAAACGAACATTGCACACCAGTCGGAATTTGGCAAGCCATACCAATCACCGTA
>JBGVDU010000006.1:0-6886 GCA_045119555.1 Acutalibacteraceae bacterium
TGATGCAGGTACTATCAGAACTCTTTTAACTATCGACAATGTTGAAAATGTTCATATTCAGATTTACCCACTCGATTCAACAGTTGCAGACCCAACGGGCTCTAAATTGAAAATGGTTTATACAATCGAATCGGAAAGCTTCACATACAGCGGTGGTATTGTAATAGGCAATACAAGCGTTAATGAAGACGGTAATTTGGATAACTGGGGCACAAATCAGGTAGACCTCACCTGGGACGCAAGCAACTCAGCAGGTCAGAACGATTACCTAATTGCTTTCCATAGCGAAGTACCGTACTCAACAAGCTCAACCGCATCACCGTGATGTTAGATGCTGTTTCAAAAAAGTAAAAAAGCTTATTATTTAATGAGTTAAAATTATGAAACGAAACCTCCCTGTCGAAAAGTCGGCAGGGAGGTTTTTTCAACATATTATTAGAGCTATGTGGAAAACTATGCGAATAAACAGATTAACTGTATTGCTGAAAATTTTAGTAAAAAATCAATCGCAGAAAAGGAATATAAATGTTACAGCGGAGGATATAGGAATATCGCCCGTCGCTGTAAGTGGCGAATACATCTGCCTTTGGAAGCCGTAAGCCTTTGAGTGTTCACGTCTATAAAACAGCTTTGAAAAGGTTTGTTTCACAGCATTGTAGGTGCGTAGAAGACATCATGCAGGGTAAAGGGCTTGAGCGAAGCTTTAATGGGTTGTTGGGTAGAAAATAAGTAAAAAATAATCGGTACGTTGGCGGGGTGTTGTGTAAAATTTAATGTGAGTTGAAAAATGCGAATTTGGTAAGTATTAAATTGAGTTTGTATAAAATGATTTTGGGGTTGCATAAAATCATTTTGTTGTTATACTAAATTCTAATAAATTACTTTAATTCTTTTCGGTCTGATTTCCTCAATCTATAACCCAAGACAAACGTCAGTATGTCTGCGGGTTCTTTCAAGGCTCTCGAAAATTATCCTCGAAAATAATTTAAAACTTTTAATTAGAAATTAGTATCAAATTTTTCCGCCAATGTGCTCAATCGTATCCGACTTATGTAACAGTCGGCAAAATTCTTCTAATCTGCTTACAGCAAGCTGACTGTACGGAATTATTTTTCCATATTCCGCAAGCAATAGCGATAATGTATTGGGAAGCACTGCTTTTGAGGTGAAAAGTAAATAGTATTTTCCGTTTCCGCTGTATAAATCACAGCTGTAAGTGATTAAATTTTCGCTATACAGCTTTTTTACGCCGTCAAGCATGGCGGAAGCGTTTTCAAACTCAGCAAGCAAGTATGAACAGAACTTTTTAATTTTGTAGATTTTTCTTTTGTTTTTCGGTTTTATGGTTACAAGCAGAAAACAGCCGAAGTCATACGGCATGGTTTCGACCGATAAAACCTTATCCTTAATTGTTATTCCTGCTTTTATAGCCGCAAGTGTTAAAAGCTGCTTGAACAGTGACTTCGTTTCCTTATTTTCCATTGATATGGAATACGGCTCTAAGTCAAACACATCTAAATCCTCATGCTCTAATGTGATAAGCAGTCGAGTTTTGTCTAATTGTTCAATGAACATACAAGCTCCCTCCCCATATTATCTCAAATTTCGCAATTCAATTTAAATGCTGAGACAAATGAAAATGCCGAAACCCGAGAGATATGATTCCTCTACTATTATATTATAATAATGTACCATAGGTTCGCAACAAAATTATTTTGGATTCCAATATTTACTAAAATATATTTACCCAGAAAATATATAAGTTAAAAATAAGTGAATTTTTTTGTTTAAAAAACAGTCTTATAAAGCGACAAAACAAGGCAATATAAACAAAAATCCACCGCATTATATATGCAACATTAACATGCGATTCATTATTAACAAAATTGTATTAATAATTTTCGATAAACTATTGAAAAATACTTTAGAACATGTTAAAATATTCTCAAAGGTCGAACGGGTTATTTGTAATTCGGCAAAATAAAATGAAAAGAAAAAAGGAGACATATCTTATGAAGAATTTAAAGAAGGGCATCGCCCTTGCAATGGCAGCTTCCTTGACAGTTTGTGCTTTCGCAGGCTGTGACACTGCAGGCAATGATTCCAGCAACTCAGCTTCTAAATCAGATTCAGCAGCAACAGGAGATACAACCGTATCACAGTCCGCAGCAGCTGAGGGCGGAAAGGTTTATTACCTTAACTTTAAGCCGGAGCAGGCTGAAGATTGGGTAAAGCTTGCTGAAACATACACAAATCTCACAGGCGTAGAGGTTAAGGTTGACACAGCGGCTTCTGGTACTTATGAGGAAACTCTTAAGGCTGAAATGGCTAAGTCCGAGGCTCCGACACTCTTCCAGGTAAACGGTCCTGTTGGTCTTTCAACTTGGTCTGATTACTGCTATGACCTTAAGGATACTTCCCTTTATTCAAACCTCAAGAGCGATGATTTTGCTCTTACAGATGGCGATGAGGTTAAGGGTATTGCTTACGTTATCGAAACATACGGTATTATCTACAACAAGACATTGCTTAACAAGTACTTCGAGACAGACGGTGCAGTTGTAACTTCTGTTGACGAGATTAACAGCTTCGATACATTTAAGTCTGTTGTTGAGGACATTCAGTCTAAGAAGGATGAACTCGGCATTGAGGGTGCATTCACATCAGCAGGTATGGATTCAAGCTCCGACTGGAGATTTAAAACTCACCTTGCTAACCTCCCGATTTACTACGAGTACAAGGCAGACGGCATTGAGTCAACAGATGCTATCAAGGGTACATACCTCGATAACTACCAGGCTATTTGGGATCTTTATATCAACAACGCTACATGCGAGCCTACAATGCTTTCTTCAAAGACAGGCGACGATGCAGCTTCTGAGTTTGCACTCGGCCAGGCTATATTCTATCAGAACGGTACTTGGGAGTACGCTAACTGCGTTTCTGAGGGTCTTACAGACGACGAGCTCGGCATGCTTCCGATTTATATCGGTGCAGAGGGCGAAGAGAATCAGGGTCTTTGCACAGGTTCCGAGAACTATTGGTGTGTAAACAACAAGGCTTCCGAGGCTGATATCGCTGCTACACTCGACTTCGTTAACTGGGTTATCACAAGTGACGAGGGCAGAGATTGTCTGGCTAACACTATGGGCTTCGTAACTCCGTTCAAGACATTTGATGACGGCTATGTAACAAGCAATCCGCTTATCCAGGCTGCAAACGAGTACATTGATGCAGGCAAGACAGCTGTTTCATGGAACTTCTCCACAATTCCGAGTGAGACTTGGAAGGACGGCGTAGGCTCTGCACTTCTTGAGTATGCTCAGGGCACAGGCGAGTGGAGTGCTGTTGAGACTGCATTCGTAGACGGCTGGGCAACAGAGTATGCTGCTGCTAACGCTGAGTAATTTTTAAGATAATTATCGAATCATAAAAGAGGGTGGACGGACTGCTCCGTTCACTCTCTGCGTGATTATTAAGACTTTGCCGTCACTTGGCTATGCAATCACAGCCGTTTTGACGGTAATTAAGACCGTTTGGTCAAATGAAATCAGCACAAATTTATATCTTCTTCAAAGCTGTGGCAGTTGCTTACAAAGTGGCTTTTCATTGTAAAGTTTATGTTGTATAATTGCGAATAATCCCGATTATCCCGTTTGCGGCTCTTCAGCTGTGAGGATAAGTTCACCTTCGGGAGAGATTAACATGGCAAACATTGATGAATTGGTAATTTACAGAGAGCTTGAAAACGGTGATATTCTCAGAGATATAGCCGAGATGATGAGTGATTTAAGTGACGATACGTTAAAGGAAAAGGCTGCGGAATATCGCCGCCGATTCTTTGAATGTGTTCATAAGCTTGTGGATCTGGCAGGAAATTACGGCTTTGAAAAAAATCTTTGGCACAACTATCTTACACTTTTGCTTGTAAACAATGAGAATGTATTCAGCACGGCGTGTGAGATTAAAGGTATTTCGGACGGAACGCTGCTTGAGCTTGCAAGGCACGATTTTGCTATATTTAGAGAGCTTTTCTCTTATGATTTTACAAAGCTCGAAAATGTGATGAATACCAATGTTTTTGATATGATTCTTAACTACAAGCGTATGGATAACGCAGGCAAGGTTTTTAACAGACGTATAAGAGACAGAATTTGTGAGCTTAGCTGTAAGCTGGCAGACAGTGCGGACTTAGATGAGTTTACAAATTACATGATTGAGTTTTACAGCGATTTCGGTGTCGGCAAGCTGGGACTTCATAAGGCTTTCCGTGTGGTTCACAGTGACAACGGTGCGAATGTAGTGCCTATTACAAATATTGCACATGTAAATCTTGACGATTTGGTCGGCTACGAAAGTGCTAAGCAAAAGCTTATAGACAACACCGAGGCTTTTGTGAAGGGTAAAAAGGCTAATAACTGCTTGCTGTTCGGCGATGCGGGAACAGGAAAATCATCAAGCATTAAGGCTATTCTCAATAAATATTATGATGACGGTTTGAGAATTATCGAAGTGTACAAGCATCAGTTTCAGGATTTGAACGACGTTATCGCTCAGATAAAAAACCGTAATTATAAGTTCATAATTTATATGGACGATCTCTCATTCGAGGAGTTTGAAATTGAGTATAAATACCTTAAAGCCGTTATTGAAGGCGGACTTGAGAAAAAGCCCGAGAATGTGCTCATATATGCAACGTCAAACCGCCGCCACTTGATTAAGGAGAATTTCTCAGACCGAGATGGCTGGAACAGTGATGTGCATACTACCGACACAGTGCAGGAGAAGCTTTCACTTGTAGCAAGATTCGGTGTAAGCATATTCTTCTGTGCACCCGATAAAAAGCAGTTCCAAAACATTGTTAAGGTGCTTGCACAGCGTTACGGCGTAACCATAGCTGAGGACGAGCTTTTGCTGGAGGCTAACAAGTGGGAATTGAATCACGGCGGCTTGTCGGGAAGAACGGCTCAGCAGTTTATTGACTATTTGCTCGGTAAACAATAACCTTGCAATGAAAAGCTACTTTTGTGGCTGTCAAAGCTTGGAAGAAGATATCAGATACATTTTTACAGCAATTTATTTCACGGCTCTTTTTATGAGGCGAACAAGAGGGGAAGATCGTAATGAACGGTAAAGTACTAAAAAAATATTTTCCGCTTTTTGCATTGCCAACATTTTTAGCGTTTTTAATCGGCTTTGTTGTTCCGTTTATAATGGGTATATATCTCTCATTCTGTAAGTTTACTACCGTAACAGATGCAAAGTGGGTAGGTTTGCAGAACTATAAGGACATTTTTAATGATCCCGAGTTTATCCATGCACTTTGGTACACAGCTTTATTCACGCTTGTTTCAGTAATAACAATTAATTTCTTTGGTTTTGCGATAGCGATGCTTTTAACAAAAGGCATAAGAGGAACAAACATTTTCAGAACGGTATTCTTTATGCCGAACCTTATCGGCGGTATCGTTTTGGGTTACATTTGGCAGTTGATTTTGAACGGCATACTCGCCCTTTTCGGCGTAACGCTTACTTTCAGTGAGGTTTACGGCTTCTGGGGTATGATTATTCTTATGAACTGGCAGCAAATCGGTTATGTAATGATTATCTACATCGCAGGTATTCAGAATGTTCCCGGTGAGCTTCTTGAGGCAGCACGAATTGACGGTGCTACAAACGGACAGGTTTTAAGAAAGGTTATTTTACCTATGGTAATGCCGTCTATTACAATTTGCTCATTCCTTACACTTACAAATTCATTCAAGCTTTTCGACCAGAACCTTGCACTCACAAACGGTGCACCGTCCAATAAATCCGAATTGCTTGCACTTAATATTTACAACACCTTCTACGGCAGATCTGGCTTTGAGGGTGTTGGTCAGGCAAAGGCGGTTGTATTCTTCCTTATTGTCGGTACAATAGCCGTTATCCAGCTTATTGTTACAAATAGGAAGGAGGTACAGCAGTAATGGCAAAG
Source organism: Acutalibacteraceae bacterium (assembly GCA_045119555.1). Taxonomy (GTDB): domain Bacteria; phylum Bacillota; class Clostridia; order Oscillospirales; family Acutalibacteraceae; genus RUG592. Next base: position 5,978 of record JBGVDU010000006.1, read on the forward strand.
AAATCGAGATCCAAGGCAGTTGCTGTAAATACTCAGAACATGCCCGATGATGTTGCAGCTTTGGTGAACAAAAAGGCAAAAAGAAAGTCCGGCAGCGACAGTGCAAGAAAGTCACCGTACTCCATGCTGTGGACAGTAATTCTTTCTTTCTTTTCTGTGGTGTATCTTATACCTATAATTATGGTGCTTATCAACTCCTTTAAGCGTAAGGCATATATTAACAAAAGTCCTTTTTCGCTTCCTAATGCAGATACCTTCGCAGGTTTTTCAAACTATACATCGGGTGTTGAGAAAATCGGATTTTTCTCCGCTTCCGCCAATTCCTTGATTATCACAGTCGGTTCTGTATTTGTAATCATTCTTTGCACATCTATGTGCGGTTGGTACATTACAAGAGTTAAGAGTGTTTTCTCAAAGTGTATGTATTACCTTTGCGTATTCTCTATGATTGTACCGTTCCAGATGGTTATGTTTACGCTCTCAAAGACAGCGGATACTCTTCACTTAGGAAACCCGATTGGTATTATCGTTGTTTATTTAGGATTCGGTGCAGGTTTGGCGGTATTTATGTTCTGCGGATTTGCCAAGTCTATTCCGCTTGAGATTGAAGAGGCTGCTATGATTGACGGCTGTAACCCGATTCAGACATATTTCAAGGTTGTTATGCCTATCTTGAAGCCGACTTGTATTTCCGTTGCAATTCTTCAAGCTATGTGGATTTGGAACGACTACCTGCTTCCTTCTCTTATTTTGGATAAGACAAAATATAAGACTATCCCGATTGCTATTCAGTACCTCAAGGGCGGTTACGGCTCGGTAGATATGGGTGCAATGATGGCAATGCTCGTACTTGCAATTCTCCCGATTGTTATTTTCTACTTGATTTGTCAGAAGTATATCATCGAAGGT
>JBGVDU010000007.1:0-15851 GCA_045119555.1 Acutalibacteraceae bacterium
GAAAGCTTGTTCAGGAAAATCTTGTAACAGATAAAAACGGCGAGCTTACAGTTTCGGGTCTTGAATGGGGTAATTATTATATTCAAGAAACAAAAGCCCCCGACGGTTATATGTTATCCGATGAAAAAATCAGCTTTACAGTCTATGCACAGAATGATGCACAGGATACGGCAACCGTTAAAAACGAGCAGATTCCCGCAACAGTAATTCTTGTGAAAACAGAAGTTCTTGAGGACGGCACAACAAAAACAGACGAGCCCCTTGACGGTGCGGCGTATCAGCTGTACGATTCGGACGATAACCTTATCGGAACGTACATGACAGACGAAAACGGTAAGATTTATGTCGATGATTTGGATTTCGGCACTTACTATTTTAAAGAAACCATTGCCGCACAAGGCTATGAGCTTTATACAGAAAAAATTCAGTTCACGATTGACGGAAACGACCTGCAAAAGGATAATACCGTCAGCAAAACGGTTGAAACAACAGATACCCGTTTGCTTGGCAGTCTGTGGCTTCAAAAGCTTGACGATGTCGGTGACTATGTTAAAAATGCGGAATTTGCACTTTTCAGAGAATCCGATGATGTCCAAGTCGATGAAACGGGACAAGAATCAACCAAGACCTACAAAACAAGTGCAGAGGGTGTCATAGAAATTGTCGGTTTATACTGGGGCGAATATTACCTAAAGGAAATTGAAGCACCGGTAGGCTACGATATAAGTGATACCAAATACTCATTTGTAATTGACAGAACAACCGTAAACAAAAAGGTGACGTTTAACGCAACCAATAACCGCAGTAAGGGTACGGTTGAGCTTTTAAAAGTAAGCAAAGCAGATAATGAAATAACGCTCAAGGGTGCGGTTTATACACTCTATAAAAATGACGGTACCGTATATCGTGACGATTTGGTTACAGACGAAAACGGTATTATAACGGTTAAAGATATAGAGTGGGGAAGTTATTACTTCTTGGAAAAGACCCCACCCGAAAACTACGGCTTAAGCGATGAAAAAATCCGTTTCTCCGTAAACTATCTCACAGCAGGTAAGGTGCAAAAGCTTACTGCGGAAGATCCCGAGATTACGGGAGAAATTGTCGTAACTAAGCGTATAAAAATTTCAGACATCGTATTTGCTCACGGAAACCCGACATTCACCTTTAAATTAGTCGGCACGGATACTAACGGAAATACCTACACATATTACAAAAATATCGTGTTCAATGAAGATTTCGTTAATTCGTATGCAACGGCTAATCCGAATGAGGAGTATATTGAACAGTCAGTAGTATTTACAGGCTTGCCTGCAGGCACATGGACAGCCTCCGAAACGGACACTGTGAGATATACACTTGACAAGGCTGAAGCGTTAACCGATAACGGAACGGTTGGTAACGATTCCGTAAGCTTTGAGCTTGGTGACAGCTTTGGTTATGAGGGCGAGGCAAGGTTTACCAACGGTAAGGCTGTTCAATCCTCTACCTCACACACAAGTCTTGCTGTCAATATTGCAAAGGCAGAAAGAAAGCTTACAGCGATAGTGGTATTGTGGCAGGGAGAAAAAATCATAACGTCATACACGCTTGACCGTACACAGCTTGATGTTTATGCTGTTTACGATGACGGCACACAGGTAAAGCTTGCTGATGACGCATACACCCTTGACTCTGAAACCTTCGACGAAACAATGCAGGGTGATTACACTGTTACCGCAACATATTCCGAGGGCGGCAAGACGTTCAGCGACAGCTTTGTGCTCAATCTAAAGTTACCTGCTCCGTTTACATGGACCGTTACGGAAAGTGCCTTCGAGGAGGACGGTATCAGCTATGACGGCACGGCGACAATCACAGGCTACACGGGTACATCGTCCGTATTGAATATACCAAGCAAGGTAGTTGGTATTCGTACTCTTGAAGATTACGATACAGGTGAAGTATCCTATGTTTACAATGAAAAGACATATAAGGTAGTCGGCACCGTAGGTCGCATCAGATATTATGAGAACGTGGGTATTACTACTTCCGAACCAATATACGGAGTATCGGAAATAGAAAAGATTATTGTTCCGTCTACTGTTGAAGAAATTGGAAAAGGAAGCTTTGGTGGTTGCAAGAAGTTGACAGAGCTGACTATCGAGGAAAATTCAAATTTGAAGAAAATTGATGACAGTGCGTTCTATGCCAGCTCACTTGCCTGCGAAATTAAAATTCCAAAGGGCGTTGAGTACATTGGTACTTCTGCATTTCGAGGTTCTTCTATAAGCAAACTTACCTTTGAGAAAACCTCGCAGTTGACTACGATAAATGATTACGCATTCTCACAATGCAGCTCTTTGTCGGGTACGCTTGAAATTCCTGCAAGTGTAACGTACATCGGCGAAAATGCTTTCTCCAACTGCAGTAATTTGACAAGCTTAATATTTGAAGAAGGATCAAACCTTGAAACCATCAGCAAGAGAGCCTTCTACTATTGCAGTAAGCTTGCAGGCACTCTTGAAATTCCTGCAAGTGTAGTTACAATAGGAGAAGAAGCGTTTAGACTTGCAACTCGATTAACGGGATTGACTTTTGAAGAAAACTCTAATTTAACAACGATAGGCAATGGTGCATTTAACTGTATTGCTGCAACATATGAGGTTCCGATAGGAAACTTTAGCGGCTCCAGCTTAGAGATTCCTGCAAGTGTTATAAGCATAGGAGATTATGCTTTTAATATGTGTGAATTTGGAGAAATAACCTTTGAAGAAAATTCTCAGTTGAAAACAATAGGAGCTAATGCTTTTTCCTACAATAATTGTTCTTCAACTTCAAATGACAAGGTTTTGAAAATTCCGAATTCAGTTACTACTATCGGAAATTATGCTTTCTATTATAATAGTTCATTGAGTTCTCTCATATTTGAAGACGGCTCGAGCGTGGAAACTATTGGTGACTACGCATTTGCCGAATGTTATAATTTAGAGGGAGAATTAAAGATTCCTGCAAGTGTAGGACTTATCGGAAACTTTGCTTTTTGTGCCAAAGTAAATAATAATAATACATCAAAGCTGACAAGTCTTGTTTTTGAAGAAGGTTCTAATCTGGAAAGAATAGGTAATTACGCATTTAGTTATTGTACAGAGCTTGAAGGCACAATCGAATTCCCTGCAAGTGTTACAAGAATAGGTCAGTATGCATTCGCTTATAACTCTACATATGCGTGCAGAAAAATAACCGGTATTGTATTTGCAGAAAATTCACAGCTGAAGACAATCGGTGCAAGTGCATTTGAATATTGTTCCGGTTTAACAGGAACACTTACAATTCCTAAGTCTGTTGACACGATTAATAGTAGGGCTTTTAAGAGTTGTACAAGCTTAAACGGATTAATCTTCGAGGATAATTCACAGTTGGAGGTAATTTATCCATACGCATTTGCTTCTTGTACATCACTCGCCGGTACTCTTGAAATTCCGGCGACCGTTCAGTCAATCGGTAACTATGCGTTTACTGAATGTGGAATAACAAAATTAGTATTCCAAGATAATTCTCGGTTGGGCAGAATATGCGAAGGAGCATTTTACCAGTGCACTGCTCTTTCGGAGGAGTTAATATTGCCGGAGGGCCTCATTTATATTGATAAGCAAGCTTTTTTTAAGTGTTCATCACTTAAGGGGAATTTAAAAATACCGGAAAGTGTAGAAACAATTGGAGAAGCTGCTTTTTATAACTGCTCATCACTTGAAGGTAATTTGGAAATACCGGCAAATGTACAAATAATCAGATATTATGCTTTCCAAAATTGCAGTAGCTTAACCGGCTTAACTTTTGCGGAGGATTCTCAGTTGACAGAAATTCAAGCCGATGCGTTTCGGAACTGTAAGAGCATTGCAGGGCAAATAGAAATTCCGTCAAGTGTTGAGAAGATTGGTGATCAAGCATTCTGGAATCTCGCTGCATTAACGGAATTAACCTTTGAGGACGATTCACAGCTATCCTCAATAGGGACTTACGCATTTGGAAACTGTACTTTATTATCGGGCACAATCGAAATTCCGTCAAGTGTCACATCACTTGGAAGCTATGCGTTTAGATATTGTACAAGCCTAACAGGAGTGACTTTTGCAGAAAATTCCTGTATTGAAACCATAGGTGAACGAGCTTTTTGTGATTGCACCTCACTAACAGGAGAAGTAACCATTCCAAGCACGATAACCTCAATCGGAACAAACGCATTCTTCGACACAGCCATTACAAAGCTGTACATTCCGTCAACACTCACAACGACCGAAACATACGGCTTGGACGCTGCGAATGTTGAGTATTACGCCCCATAACAAAATCAACGCAAATGAATTTTCGCCGAGTGCCTGCGTAAAAGGTGCTCGGCGGGAGGCGGAGGTGATAAAGCTGAATAGGCTTGAAATATTTTCCCTTTTGCATTTACACAAACACATCAATGAAGAAACAAAAAAGGAACAAATAATTGAACGGAGGATACTTTTATGAAAACAAAGGTTAAAAAGATAGCAATCGGCGGTGCATGCGTGGCACTCGTAGCGGCAGTAAGCGTAGGCGGAACTTTCGCATACTTGACAGCACAGACAGAGAAGAGAGCAAATAACTTTACTTTTTCGAGTGACGCACTTTCCGCAATGCTCACCGAGCCTGAGTGGGACGGCATTATCAACTACGAATATGACGGAAGCACCATTTACCCAATTTATGACTACATAGACCACGACAACGACCCGACAACAGACGATGTTCCCGTTTACGGCTACACTAACGGAGATGTTCAGTCACCCGTTATCGACAAAACTGCGATTGATGACACCACAGACAGAGCGAGAACGGATTCAAACAATCCAACCACTGTTTACTCATATGGTGATGAAGCCGCACAGGATATGATTCCCGGCTCTACGGCCGCTAAAAACCCGATTATTACAAATAACTGCGACCTTGACGAGTATGTTGCCGCTAAAATCACATTTGTATATGGAGAAGGCTCAAACAAAGCAGGTAAGCCTCTTAGTACGGTAGACCTTCAAGCAGTAATGGATATTATCACAGTCAACTACACTACTTCGGATTGGGAGAGAATCGAAGGCGTGGCTACATCATGTTCACAGGTGTTCGCTTATTCGTCAGCTGTTACTCCCGACAATTCCACAGAGCCTATCTTCACATCTGTAAGCGTTAGCAAGGATGCTACAAATGCACAGATTAAAGCACTCGAGGACATGGGCGGCTTCGCTATTTGGATTGAAGGCTATGCGGCACAGAAGGATGCTGTTGCAGATTACGCAACATTTAAGAGCGATATAACAAGCACCACATTCACAAACACTCCGACAGACGATGAACCTGTTAATGTAGCAAAGCCGGGTATCGTTGGTGCAAACTGATTTGAAATTACGCTTTTGCAAAAGCTCAAATGAATGGGGGAAAAACTATGACTAAAAAGAAATTAACAATCGGTATATTAACTATCGGTTTGATTTGTGCATTGACTATCGGCGGCACATTGGCTTTCCTTACCGATTCCGAAAAGGTTACGAATACATTTACCATCGGCGATTTGGATATCTCAATCGACGAGCCGCATTGGGATGACGGTACACCCGATGATTTGACAACGAGCGACACAGACGAATCAACACCGGGTGACGGTGACGATATGACACCTGGCGATACAAAGGTTAAAGACCCGACAGTCACAGCTGAAGTAAATAACAGCTACATGCGTGTGATTATGACGGTTATAGATAACGAAGCAACAATACCAAATCCCGAGTATGATGAAAATGCAGCATCTCCCAATATCGAGCCGACTATTCCAAATCCGAACTATGGTAAGCCTATTACCGACAAGGACAGACTTGAACTCATTCTCAACACTGTTTACTACGACAGCACTTACGACGTAACAGCCGACCCTGCAACACAAAATCTTGTTCCGGGCGAAAAGTACACTCTTGCTCAGCTTGCGGATTACGCAACAGTAAATTCCGACTTCACTCTCGACACAGATAATAGCACAGACGGTACATATTACTACAATTACAATAAGATTTTCAATCAAGGTGATAAGGCTGTGCTTTTCACAAATGTTGTTATCCCGACAGATTGGAATTCAGAACAGCTTGCGGTGATGGGTAAGTATAAGATTGAAGTTTACGCCCAGGCTATCCAGTCCGACAATTTCGCAAATGCAGACAAAGCATTCGCCGCACTTGATGCAGAAATTGCCGCAGGCACAGCTCAGTTTAATTACGCAACAGTAGGAGAAAAGAGTGACAAGTAATATTCACGGCAGCTTACAACGCAGAAGCCGTTTTGAAATAAGAAAAACGGCTTCTGTAAATCCACAGCAAAGGAGGGTGGTTGATTAATGAAAAAACGCTCTTATTATCCGATTCTCTGTTTAACTCTGGCGATTATTTTTCTCGGCTCAACAGGCTTGACGTGTGCCTCATGGAAGGTGAGTACACCGACGGTAAATATGGTTTCAATGGGCAGTGTTACGGGAAAAATAATTGAAGTCTACGAGCAAGGGCAAACCGTCTATCCCGATGCTACTGTAAGTAAGGTCGTTCAGGTGAAAAATACGGGCAACATTGATTCATTTGTCCGTGTAAGTATCGAAAAAGCGTGGGGAGAAAGCCGTGACAGTGACGGAGATTTGATTCCCGATACAAGCCTGAGTACGGATAATATTATTATTCAGTATGATAATCAAAATTGGTACTACAACGAAAAAGACGGATATTATTATTATCTTAACGTACTCAAGCCCGACGAAACTACAAAATCACTGTTTGAAAGCTTCTGCATTGACGGTTCAAAAACAGGTGCAGGCTATAACAATAAGCAAGCCGATATTATAGTTACCATGGAGATGGTTCAGGCAGGCGGAAACGGAATGTCCTACTGGAGTATGACTCCCGACCAGCTTGGTATAACCTATACTCCGAGCAATACCGCAAAGACCGTGACCACAGTCAATTTTAAGAATCCTCAAGAGGGCTTTAAGTTTGAGGTGAACGACGGCGATTTGTTTGCGAATTTCAAAAATTTAATCCCCGGAGAAAGTCGCAGTCAGGAAATTACGGTAACAAACGATTGGTCGGAGGACGCAGAAATTTTCCTCCATGCCGAGATAATCGACCAGTCGCAGGCAACTAAGGAAACAAAGGAGCTTATTGAAAAGCTTTTGAAAAAGTACGCAACAATAACTGTTACAGATGAAAACGGCAAAAAAATCTATTCCGGCCCCGTATGGGGAAACCCCACAACAGAATCACCCGATCAACCCACAATGAAAAATCCGTACAGCTTGGGTAATTTTTCTTCAAAGGAAACAAAAAGCCTGTATGTGAGCTTGTATTTAGATGAAAAAATGGACAACGAATACAAGGACTTGTTGGGCAAAATCAAATGGGTATTCTCCGCCGAGGGAGCAGAAAGCAGCTACGACGGCGTTGTCAAAACAGGCGACATGACAAAAACCTTGCTTTTCGGCAGTATAGCCGCCGTATCGGGAATTTTACTCATATTCTTGACGGTGGGAAAGAGAAAAAAACAAAAGGAATAGTTAGATTGGAAAATGTAAGAGAACAGTTCACTGTTTATCATATCATGCCAAACCTAATTTTAACTTCCGCTTTTTCACTCTGATTTTACAGCAAAAGATTGTTTTTGACGGTTTTGTTGTAACAAGCTTCGGCAAAATTCCGAAATAAAAATATCCGCAATCCCAAATTCATACATGGGATTGCGGATTTGTTTTGAAATGAAAAACCAATCACAAAAAGCAGGATACGAAAATCCTGCCTATTTTCTTTTTGTTCAGTTCTTATTAAACAGCTTGAAATCTTTCGTGCTTTTAGCTTTCCATTAATCTATTAGCTTTCGATTAATCCATAAGCAGCGTAATAAGGTCATCTGGTTTTTCTGCAAAAATTTTTGCTCCCTCGGCAATCATATCCTTTTGCAGACCGTAGCCGTAAAGCACGCCGATGAAGTCAATATTAAGCTCGTTTGCACCCTCAGTGTCAAATTTTGAATCGCCGATTAGGACTATTTTGTCGCTCATATTGTGCCCCATACGTTCAACGGCAATCGGAATAACCTGAGCCTTTTCCTTAATTCTTCCGTCGGCAGTAGTTCCGCCGACAGCATCAAAATAATCATAAACACCGATTATTTTCAAAACCTCTTCGGCAAACGGTTCATACTTCGTAGTTGCAACACCAAGCTTTACGCCCGTTTTTTTAAGAAGCTCAAGGACATTAATAAGCCCGTCGTAGCATTTGTTCTTGTATTTGTTTTCCTTACTGTAAATTTCCTTATATATATCAGCCGCCTGCAACGCTTCCTCGTGCGTAAGCTTGCACATGTTTTCGAGGGTATCCATAAGGGGAGGGCCTATGTAACGGCTTGTGTCGTCAATTTCTTCGGGAATAGGCTTGCCAAGTTTGTTTAAAGCGTATATTATAGAAGCCTTTACGCCCTCGTGGCTTTGGCTGAGTGTTCCGTCTAAATCAAAAAGTACAATGTCATATTTGCAGGTCATTTCAACAACTCCTTGCTTTCGTGAATAATATCCGAATAATATCCCAAATTAAAAACAACGGCTGTTGTCTGCTTTAAAAAATGTTATACTTAATTAGCGTACGGGATATTTATTCGAGCCTTTTGCTTTGCGAATATCGGTAAATCTCTTTGAATTATATCATATAAGAAATTAAAAGGCAAACCGCAAACGGACGAAAGGGGTGTGGTGAAATGTTTTCTCAAGAATCTTCACTTGCTTTGGAAGCACAAAAATCATCGGAGCGGCGGAGAATTTATGTTTTGGACGAAATCAGAGGTTTCGCCGTCGTGTGCATGGTATTTTACCACGCAATGTACACCTTGGGAATCATTTTCGGGCATGAGTGGGCAATAAAAATATTTAATTTTTTCAGACCGATTGAGCCGATATTCGCCGCACTTTTTATATTCATTTCGGGCATCTGCACAAGGCTCAGCCGTTCAAATTTAAAAAGAGGTTTGATTTTGTTCGTTATTGCGATTGGAATAAATGTTTTTACAGAAGTTTTCATGCCAGGCAGTGCCATCAGATTCGGTGTCATTAATTTATTGAGTATATGTATGATAGAATACGGCTTGTTCCGAAAACTCTTTGAAAGGCTCAATCCAATTTGCGGTATGATTTTAAGTGTCGTTGTGTTTGTAATGACGTGGGGCGTAAAAAACGGCTTTATAGGAATTTTTAATTTTGCAATAGTGAATATTCCAACATATTTTTACACAACCGACTGCCTTTATCCCTTGGGATTTAAAAACGATACCTTTACATCTACCGATTATTTCCCGATTTTTCCGTGGTTTTTTGTGTTTTCGGCAGGTGCGTATTTTGCCTGCTTAATGTCGAAAAAAACGCTTCCCGAAGCCTTGTTCAAAAAACACTCAAGCGTGCTTGTGAATGTCGGGAAATACGCTTTGTTTATTTATCTGTTGCATCAGCCGTTAATTTTTGCGGCGGTGTATATGGTTAAAGCCTTACAGTAACCTTTAATTTAAATGCCCAATCCGTTGAAGTATTGGGCATTTTTTGCATATTTTACTCAAACTCATTGAGATTTACGGTTCGTTGTGATATAATCAAATGTAATGTGTTTTTACGCCGATTTAAATGGCGTAAAGCAAATATTAATTATTCAAAAACCCCGATAAAAAAGGAGATTGAGATAAAATGAAATTAGGTATCGTAGGTTTGCCGAATGTCGGCAAAAGTACACTTTTTAACGCAATTACAAATGCAGGGGCACAAAGTGCGAACTATCCGTTTTGTACGATTGAACCGAATGTAGGTGTCGTAGCCGTTCCCGATAAGCGTCTTGATAAGCTTGCTGAGATGTACAACCCCGACAAGTTTACTCCCGCAACGATTGAATTTGTTGATATCGCAGGTCTTGTAAAGGGTGCATCAAAGGGTGAGGGTCTTGGAAACAAGTTCCTTTCAAATATCCGTGAGTGCGATGCTATTGTTCATGTTGTACGTTGCTTTGAAAATGATGATATTATTCACGTTGAAGGCAGTATTGACCCACAGCGTGATATTGATACAATTAATCTTGAGCTTATCCTTTCCGATGTCGAGATGATTGACAGACGTATTGATAAGGCTACTAAAATGCTTAAAGCAGACAAGAAATATCAGGCTGATGTTGATTTCTTCAAGCGTGTAAAGGCAACTCTTGAGGACGGCAAGGCGGCAAGAAGCGTTGAATGTACAGACGATGAAAAGGCTTTGCTTGCGGATGTTGCACTGCTTACAAACAAGCCGATTATCTATGCGGCAAACATGAGCGAGGACGATTTCGCAAACGGCATTGAAAGCAATGAGGGCTTTGCCGCAGTTAAGGCTGTTGCGGAAAGCGAAAATGCCGCAGTGCTGCCGATTTGTGCACAGATTGAGGCTGATATCGTAGAAATGGACTTGGAGGAAAAGAAAATGTTCCTCGGCGAAATGGGTCTTGAGGAATCGGGTCTTGACAGACTTATCCGTGAATGTTATTCCTTGCTTGGTCTTATTTCTTACCTTACGGCAGGCAAGCCGGAGGTTCGTGCATGGACAATTAAAAACGGCACAAAAGCACCACAGGCAGCCGGTAAAATACACAGCGACTTTGAGCGTGGCTTCATTCGTGCCGAGGTTATTCATTATGATGACCTCATTGCTTGCGGTTCAATGACAGCGGCTAAGGAAAAAGGCCTTGTTCGCAGTGAGGGCAAGGAGTATGTGATGAAGGACGGAGACATCGTTCTCTTTAGATTTAATGTTTAATAATCTGCATTAATCTGCGATTGTGTAAACGAAATCTTCCCATTTAAGCCGAGTGTTTATATCAATATCAACGGGTAGAAGTGCAAGTGCAACTATCATTTCTTCATTATCACTTATATCTGTTCTTACAAGATAAGCATAATCACCGTTGATTCTGTTTACTTTATAAAAATACGGTCCCATAAAAACTACCTCCGAAATAATTGTTGCTGATATTATATTACATCTGCACAGTTATTTCAAGGTGGTTTTCTTTATATAAATATATTAAAGTACAGTTTATATAAAGGAGAATTTTTATGCCGGATATAAATTTCACCTCATCGGCGAAGAAAAGTATAATTTTATCGTTGTTTGCAGTGTTTTTGCTGTCGTGTATTTCAATACTTATGGTGGGAAGTACATTTCACACGGCTTCACCGCCGAATGTATATTTGGGATTGGATAATAACGGCGAAAATCCGAATGCAAGGTTGAATTTTATTTCTTCACTCGGGTACAGCGTGAATCTTTCCTCGGAAGAGGAGGAGGAAATAAGAATCCCAATGGAGTTTAACGACGTCTATTCAAGCTACAACGAAATTCAAAAACAGTCGGGCACAGATCTTTACAATTATCGCGGTGCCTGTTGTGTAAGATATAGTTATCTGTGCGAGAATAACGGCGATGGTGAAGATTTGCGAATTAATCTTATCGTTTATGAAGGAAGAATTATCGGCGGCGATATCGGCACTGTTTCATTGGACGGCTATATGGAGCCGCTTTCGATAAAAAAATAATTTCGGGCTTTTGCCCATAAAAAGGATTAAAAAATGGAACGTCTTGATAAAATACTTTCATCGCAGGGGATTTGCTCCAGAAAGGAGGCTAAGTCCCTTGCGAACAAACAGCGAATTAAAATAAACAATGAAATAATCAGAAGAAGCGACATAAAAATCGACCCCGAGCGTGATATAATCGAGGTTGACGGAAGGCAGATAGAGTACAAAAGATATATTTATATTATGATGAACAAGCCAAAGGGCGTTCTCAGTGCGAGCACGGATAAGCGTGCGGAAACCGTTATTGACCTTTTGCCCGACAAGTTCCGAAGGAATAATCTTTTTCCCGCAGGCAGACTGGACAAGGATACAACGGGATTGCTGATAATCACCGATGACGGCGATTTTGCTCACCGTATGCTTTCTCCGAAAAAGAATGTGTACAAGCTGTACACGGCAAAGCTTGACGGCGAGCTGTCGAAGCAGCAGGCGGAGATCTTGGAAAGCGGAATAGAATTGCAGGACGGTACTGTGTTTAAGCCTGCAAGAGTGAATTTTCCCGATGAGAATGATAAAACCATTGCAAATATTGAAATTTGTGAAGGAAAATTTCATCAAGTGAAAAAAATGTTTTCTTATGTCGGTCTGAATGTCGTTGAACTGAAACGTCTGAGAATCGGAGATTTGTGGCTTGACGAAAATTTAGACGCAGGCGAATGTAAATTCTTAACTGATTTTGAACTTAACAGCATATTCGGTTGTCATAATAGCTAAAAAATTTTTTAATTTTTATACTTTTGGAAATATTACATAAAGTCTTAACTAAATCTTTAGTAAAAAAATAAATGGTAAATTCATCTGAAATCTGTTATATTAATATATGTAACGAAAGTTGATTTGCTTGACGGTTTTTCCGTTGCATATAATAGGAGGTTATTTTGATATGGCAAATGTTTCTTTACAGCATATTTACAAAATCTATGACGGCGGCGTAGTTGCCGTTACTGACTTCAACCTTGAAATTGCTGACAAGGAATTTATTATTCTCGTTGGTCCTTCCGGTTGCGGTAAGTCTACAACTCTCCGTATGATTGCCGGTCTTGAGGACATCAGTAAGGGTGAGCTTTACATCGGTGATGTACTTGCCAATGACGTTGCTCCTAAGGACAGAGATATCGCCATGGTTTTCCAGAACTATGCTCTTTATCCGCACATGACAGTTTATGATAATATGGCATTCGGTCTTAAGCTCAGAAAGACTCCGCAGGACGAAATGAAGCGTAGAGTTGAAGAGGCTGCAAGAATTCTCGGTATTGACCATCTTCTCGACCGTAAGCCGAAGGCTCTCTCCGGTGGCCAGAGACAGCGTGTTGCTTTGGGTCGTGCAATCGTTCGTGATCCTAAGGTATTCTTGCTCGACGAGCCGCTCTCCAACTTGGATGCTAAGCTTCGTGCACAGATGAGAACTGAGATTTCCAAGCTTCACAAGAGACTCGGTACTACATTTATCTACGTTACTCACGACCAGACAGAGGCTATGACAATGGGTACAAGAATCGTTGTTATGAAGGACGGCTTCATTCAGCAGGTTGATACTCCTCAGCACCTCTATGATCTCCCATGTAACGAGTTCGTTGCAGGCTTCATCGGCTCACCGCAGATGAACTTCGCAGACGGTAAGATTATTAAGAGAGGCAATGATTTCTACCTCGCATTCGGTCAGTATCAGCTTCTTCTTCCTCCTTCCAAAAATATGGACGAGCAGCTTGAGGACTATGTAGATGCAGACGTAACATTCGGTATCCGTCCTGAGCACATTCACGACGATCCTGAGTTCGTTGCTGCACATCCCGAAGGAGTTCTTGATGCTAATGTTGAAGTTACGGAACTTATGGGTGCAGAAATTTACCTCTATGTATCTGTTGACGGTATTCCGCTTACAGCAAGAGTTGAGCCAACATCTAAGGCACAGCCGGGCGATATGATTAAGATCGCTGTTGATGTTAACAAGATTCACCTCTTCGATAAGGAAACAGAACAGACAATTACAAACTAATATAAGATTTCGTGTGTTCACAGTCCGCTGAATCGTGTATTTGGCGGACTGTTTTTTAAAAATTTAACAACTTAATGCAATTCTTTTAAGGGGGAAGAACATTATGCAGTATCAAATTTTAGGTGATGAATTTCCGGTAGTAACATGCAGACTGAATGCCAACGAAACAATGATTACCGAGAACGGTGCCATGTGTTGGATGACACCGAATATGAAAATGGAAACAACAACAAACGGCGGTGTCGGTAAGGCTTTTGGACGTATGTTTTCGGGCGAGGCTATGTTCCAGAATCGTTATACAGCTATTGGCGGAGAAGGTATGATTACTTTTGCATCAAGCTTTCCGGGTTGTATTCGAGTTTTCCAAATATCTCCCGGACACGATATAGTTGTTCAGAAAAAAGCATTTTTGGCAAGTGAACCGACGGTTAATCTTTCCGTATTCTTCCAGAAAAAAGCCAGCGTAGGCTTTCTCGGCGGCGAAGGCTTCATAATGCAAAGACTTTCGGGCTACGGTACAGCTTTCGTTGAGTTCGATGGCTACGTTGTTGAGTATGAGCTTCTTCCTGGACAACAGCTTGTCGTTGATAACGGCGGTTATCTTGCGGCAGTGGAAGCTACATGTCAGCTTTCCATGCAGGAAGTTCCGGGAGTTAAAAATGCACTCTTCGGCGGCGAAGGCTTTTTTAACACTGTGGTTACAGGCCCCGGTAAGGTTTATTTGCAGACGATGCCTATTCGCAGCATCGCTAATGCAATAAGACCGTATATTCCAACAAGCGGCTGATGACTTAATTAAAAAAGGGAAAACCGACTGTATTTGAGCGGTTTTCCCTTTTTCTGTTTGTAATTACTTTTTGGTTAATTTCTTTATCAACTTCGGCATAGCCAAATCCATAACAGCCATGCAGGTAAGCGACGAAACGACAGATAGTGTTACAAAATAATAACCTGTGGAATATATCCGATACTCAAGTCGATATTTATCATAATAAGTCGAGCGTAGTAATGATTGACGTAAATAGCAAAGCTAAGCTTGCCGAGAAAATAAGTAAATTTGTTGTTCAAAAGCTTAATGCTCGTTTGATCGCTAAAAGCGATTGTAACACCGATGGCTATTAGAAATACAATAGTGAAGTCAAGTTTCATGTTGATTGCGTTATTTGAGTAAATCAATGTAAACGCCATGATGGAAAACTCAACGAGCATAAGAAAATATTTGTTAAGTTTTCTAAGGATTCCACTGTCATAAATCGCAAAGCAGAAGCAACCGAGCGATATTTCTCCAAATGCACGAATAATTCCTGCGTAAGCAAACCCGGTCCATTTAGTAACAACGTCAATTACATCATATTGATTGCTGAGAAATCCGATAGAAAAAAAGCAAATAATCGGTGCAACATAATGGGTGAATTTTTCGTGGTTCTTCATAATGAAAGGCGTCAAAATGAACATAACAATAAGCATCGCCGAAATATACCACTCGTGAATGTCATACTGCATTTTATTTATGCCGACCATCTGAAAGAGTAAAAGGTTTGGAATATCATTTACTAAATTGGACAAAAGCGTTATGAAATCCCAATCATGATAGAAAAATGTCAGAACAAGCGTGATAACGCAGGCGAATATGTGATAAGGGAATACCGATTTGTACTTGTTAAAAGAAAATTTTAAACTATCTTTTAGTAGTGTGTTGTTGACATCTTCGTATTTCGAAAGCGATTTCGCAAAAAGAAATCCTGAAACTACAAAGAAAAATTCAACGGCTATGTAACCCTTTGTAAACAACTCATTATCATACTCAACGGCATAACTATAATGATAGATCATAACAACAAACGAAAAAATAAACTTATATAAATCAATTTTTCCGTTTCTTGCTTTGAATTTCGGCGGTGTTTTGTTCGTAATTGACGTTGCTTTTTTCTTTTTTACAGTAGTTATATTGATCATCTCCGCAAATTGAAATTTAACAGTATTAATTATACTGCAAAATAAAAATCAGTCAATAATAAAACGTATAAAAATGAATGAGAATGAAAAAAGAGGGATATTAACAAATAAAAAAATAATTTTTAAAAAGGTGTTGACAAAAGGCGGAAAGTTTGATATTATATATGAGCACTCTTCGAGAGCGGAAAACTTAAAGGTACTGAAAAACTCAGTATTGAAGCGGTTTTCG
>JBGVDU010000008.1:0-2752 GCA_045119555.1 Acutalibacteraceae bacterium
GTATTATCCGCCGCAAGATAATATTGATACTCTCAATATCAACTGGCAGGGCGGCAGAGTTGAAATAATCGCTTATGATGAAGAGGATTACTACATGGAGGAGGGTGCAACACGTCAGCTTCAAGAGAGTGAGCGTTTGTCCTACTCGATTGACGGTAATGTGTTCTCAATCAACTTTACAGCCTCCGAGGAAATAACTGTCGGAGATGCTTATAAAAAAGTAGAGATTCGTGTTCCGAGAGATATTGCGGAGAATTTAAATTCAATCAGCATCAACACAAACGGTGAGGTTGTAGTTAGAAACATCACGGCAAAAACCATTACAATCAACGGAAGAGCAGGGGAGATTAATTGCGAAAATGTTTACGCTAAGGATATGGATATCAACTCCGAAAGCGGAAATATCAAATTAAAGGTTGGCTCTGCGGTAGGATACAGCCTTGATTTTGAAACTGACAGCGGTAAGCTTGATGCGTATTTTGACAGCAATGACAACTCCTACTCCTGCGGTGACAAGGCGTACACTTATGATATAACAACAGACAGCGGCAACCTTTCGGTTGATTTGTCTGTTGTTGAATATCAAAGCTTAGGATAAATAAACGGCATAACAAAAAGGCTTGAAATTTTGATGTTTCAAGCCTTTTTGTTTATATGGTTAAGGAGGATATTATGATAACGGTAAGAAGGTTTGAGGTATCTGATGCAGACATTGTTTCAAGGTTAATTGAAAAAACTTTAAAAGAAACGAACAGCAAGGACTATTCCTCGGAATTTATCGAAAGTGAAGTAAAAACTTTAACGAAGGATTTTTTAATAGAGCGTTCTGAATGGACTCATGCTTATGTTTTCTGTGACGGAGAAAACATAGTAGGCTGCGGTTCAATAGGACCGTATTGGGGAAAAGAGGATGAAAGCAGTCTTTTTACAATTTTCGTTTTGCCCGAATATCAAGGCAAGGGTGTGGGGAGATTGATTATTGAAACGCTCGAAAAGGATGAGTATTTTCTGAGAGCGAAAAGAGTGGAAATCCCCTCATCAATTACGGCATGCGAATTTTACAGAAAAATGGGTTACGATTTTAAAAACGGAATTGATAAAATTGACGAGGAAGGGTTGTATCGTTTAGAAAAATTCAGATGAATTTTCTTACCCCTTTTCCGCTTTTTCCAAATCGACCTTTAGCTTTCGGATAATTTTCTTTTCAAGTCGGGAAATATACGATTGAGAAATCCCCAGCATATCGGCAACCTCTTTTTGTGTGTGCGAGCCTTTGCCGTGCAAGCCGAAGCGTAACTCCATAATTTCCTTTTCTCGCTTTGATAAATGCGAAACGGCTGTGAGAAGCAGATTGCACTCAATTTCTTGCTCAATGTTAGCGTTTATAACGTCAACATCACTTCCGAGAATGTCACTTAGCAAAAGCTCGTTACCGTCCCAGTCAACATTTAGAGGCTCGTCAATCGAGATTTCGTTTTTAAGCTGTGAGCTTTTTCTCAAATACATAAGTATTTCGTTTTCAATACATCGTGACGCATACGTTGCAAGTTTGATGTTCTTTTCGGGGCGAAAGGTGTTTACAGCCTTGATAAGACCGATTGTTCCGATTGAGATTAAATCCTCAACCGATGCCGAGGGAGATTCAAACTTTTTGGCTATGTACACCACAAGTCTGAGATTATGCGTTATAAGCGGCTCTCTTGCACTTTCATCTCCCTGTGATATTCTCTCCATTATGTTGCTTTCCAAATCCTTTGGCAAGGGCGGAGGGAGAGTTTCCGAGCCGTTGATGTAGTAAACAGACTCGGGTGTCAGCTTTAATTGAAGCTGAATAAGCAGCAGTCTGAACGAGAACAGCAAAGAATTAATGTTCATTGATGTACTTCCTTTCTCTTTTTTACAAAATTTCGTAGGGAATAATCGCTTGAAAATTGCCTTGAATATAATCATCATTGCACAGTGCAACGTAGACAGTTTTGTCACATTCAACATCGTTAAGATATATTTTCTCTGCCTTAAAGCACGGCAAAATGCCACCGCCGCCGACAGACGTAAAGGGAACAAACCTCACGTTATTAATATTTGTTCGGTATTTAAGCGTTGTAACTGTTTCATACTCCAGAATTTCAACGGGTGTAATGCTTTCGGCAGTTTTCCTGCCGATTACCACAACGGGACATTGAGAAAAAGGCTCTGTCAGCGTATTGCCCGTGTCAATTTTTGCGGTAACACGCAAGGCATTTTGTTTGTTTTTTATTGTAAGAACGCAGAATGTGTCTTTTGAGCGGTGCTTGCCTGCAATCGAGTTTATAAGCCGAAAGGCACAGTAGCAGATAACTGAGTAAAAAATCAGCGTAAGAGGGGAGATATTGAGGTAAATTACACTGTTTTTGATAAGTAAATTCTTAGGTGTAAACAAGAACCAGAGTGCGATTATAATTCCTCCGAAGAAAAAGGTTGCGATTAAAAAGGTTGCATAAAGCTTAATAAATTCACCGATTTTCTTTCTGCCGAATGCAGCAAACACAGTTACACCTCCCACACTTATTTTTATAATCATGTTTACAGCGAACGGAATAACAGGCAGGAGAATTACAAGAGAGCATAAAGCCCCTACAAATGAGCCGAGTAGAATTCTCCGAAATCTTATTTGTGTGTGAGTATAAAAGCTCACCGCCGATAAAAGCAGATAATTCACAACAAGATTAACACAAAGCAGTACGTCAATGTAAATTGTATGCACTCTGTTCAC
>JBGVDU010000009.1:0-6295 GCA_045119555.1 Acutalibacteraceae bacterium
TTGTAAACAACGATACAAACGATGCTATCGAAATGACCAAGGAATCCCCCGATGACGACAACTCAAAGTACAGCTATTGCGACCTTCCCGAGGGCTGGACAAATCTTTCGATTTACAGAACATCCTACGATGCAAGCGACATCAGCAAGGCATACAACACATGGAACTGCGGAACAATAACCGATTCCTGCAACGCATACAAGCTGACAGGTGACGGTACAGGCACATTTACCACATACGACCCCAATGCGGCATCACAGTACATGCCTAAGACTATCTACTTTGACAACTCACTTACAGGTTGGGATTCGGTTTATATCCACGGCTGGGGTGCTTCGGGTCTTAACAACGCTTACGTTGAAATGACACTCGTTGAGGGCACAGACAACATCTACACATACACATTTGAAGATGATATTGAAGTAGATGCAAAGACCTTCCTCTTCACAGCAGGCGAAGAGTATATGGGCAGAAAGAGAAAGCAAACTGTTGACGTATCGGGAGAAGCAGACAAGAACTTCTTCAAGGTTACAACAGTTGAAAACAGCAAATGGCTCTATGAGTGGTCTGTTTACGGTGAATAATCGTAAAATAATCAACATTTTATCTCTAAAAAATACCGATTGACATTGTCAGTCGGTATTTTTGTTTTTTCAAATATTTTATCAATCGGCTACCTTGTTCTTAGCCGTTGAAAATATTGACTTTATACAAGCTTTCCTGCAAGTTTATCATACAGCTTTATTTTTAAAACAATGAAAAGCAAAGCGACTTTTGATATGTTTACCAAAAGTCGCTTTGCGTTGCTCCCTCATTCAACTCCTCTAAAGCAGGTATGAAATTGGGAATGTTTTTAATAAGTCTTAAACGCTTTTATCAGCGGATATTGTCCGTATGACTGTTATTGCCGTCTACTACCTCGTTGATATCCGATGTTACGGATGAGGTGATGTTTTCAACACCCTCTCCCACATCCTTTGCTCCCTCGCCTACCATACTGCCAACATCATTAATTACGCCGCCGCTTGCAGTATGATTTCCGTCCGAAACAACGCTGTTATTGCTGTTTGTTGCATTGTTGTGGTTTGTTGCCGAGTTTGCGGCATTTGTATTCGTGTTGCCGTCGGCTGTCTTTGAGGCTGTGTCTGTGTTATTTGCGGCTGATGAAGCTTTACTGCTCGCCGCTGACGATGTACTCGCCACAGAGGAAGTTGAATTGTTGTTATTTACTCTGCCGTTACTTGTGTTGCAGGCGGTGAACATCGACAAAACCGCCAAAGCACACGCTGTAAAGATTAACGCTTTTTTCATTTTTTCTCGCTCCTAATTTTTAAGATAAAAAAATACTTGTGATGTATTGTAACTCTATACATCACAAGTATTATTACCAATAATTCAAGCATTATGAATTATGAACGTCAATTTGTGGGAACGGAATTTCAATGCCGTTTTTGTCAAACGCTTTTTTAACATTTTCCTGCATATAGAAATAAACAGACCAGTAATCCTCATTCCTGCACCAAAGTCTTACTATAATTTCAACGTAATTATCCTCATGCTTTCCTACCGCAATAAAGCGTTCGGGTTCGGAGAAAACAAGCTCATTTCCATCAATAACCTTGTTAATAATTTCCTTAACCTTATCAATATCTGAAGCATAAGCCACGCCGAAACTGAAATCAACACGTCTGTTTTCCTGTGAGGAAAAGTTTACAATGTTGCTTGTAGAAAGTGTTGAGTTCGGGATAATTACTTCCTTGTTATCAGCCGTAAGCAAGCGTGTGCTGAGAATATCAATTTTTGTTACAGTACCCTGCAAGCCGCTTGTTTCCAAATAATCGCCAACCTCAAAGGGCTTGTTAATCAAAATCATTATTCCACCCGCAACATTTTTCAGACTGTCCTGCAAAGCAAGACCGATTGCAACCGTAGCCGCACCGAGTGCAGTAATAATTGAAGCAATGTTGAAGCCAAGCGTGCCTATTGCCGCAATTACAACAAGAATTTGAACGGTAACCTTCGTAAACGACTGCGTAAAGATAACGACGGTTTCACCTATTTTTGCTCTCGTCATTGCTTTCGCAACAAACTTCGCAATAAAACCCGAAAGCCACATTCCGATTATAAGAATAACCAACGCACCGACAAGGTTAGGCAAAAACTCCTGAAGCCAGTTAATGGCGGCGTCGATTAATTTTTCGACTGTTGTGTCCATTGCACATTCTCCTTTGCTTTAGTTTAATTTCCGAAAATCAAATTACACATTCTGTAAATGATATGTAACACCGTTTGCCAACGTAATTTCGGTTGTGTTTTCCCCTGCATACTTTACAAAGGTACCCGTAATCTCACTGCCGTCCCATTCGTAAATAACACCGATACCGCATGCGATACCGCCAGAAAACGCACCTGTATAGCCGTGGTCGGAATAAAGAATTGTACCCTTGCCCTCGGGTTTTCCGTCCACAAGCAAGCCCGAGAATGCACCGCCGTTGTAAGCCTGCTCCACAACATAGTCGGGTCCCGAAATATACTCGTTGTAATCCGATTCGGAAACCTCCTCGCAGTATTCAAGCTTTTCAAGCTTTCTAAGACTTACCTTCATATTCTTAAACGGCTCGTTTTTCTTGAAAATACCCTCGAAATACTTCTCTCCGTAAGCCGAGAATCCACAGCCCATACCCTCGTACAAGCCCTTCTTAACGTGGCCGTCATATTTAAGAGTTAAGCCATCGTCGGTGTATTCTCTCATATATACACATTCGCCGTTTGTGTATATACATTCCTTCACAACGATTCCGTTTGAAATCACATTAACTCTGCCGCTGAGCGTACCCATTATGAAGCTGCCTGCGTAGCGTGGTTCACCCGAAGCATACAGCAAGCCGACACCGTCGTAATATCCGTCTGTCCACAAGCCGCTGTACTCAACAGAACCGTCTGCATTGAAGCTTGTACCGAAGCCGTTACGCATATTGTTTTCGAATCCGCCGATATAAACACATTTTCCGTCGGAAAATTCCTTACCGCTGCCGCTTTTGATTCCTCCGACCCATTGACCCTCATAAACCTTTTCGCCGTTTTCGTAGGATATACCCTTTCCGTGGAACTTATTTTCTCTCCACTCACCTGTATAAAGCAACACTCCGTCCTTACTGTAACCCGAAAGAATACCGACATGCTCGCCCTTTGAGAAATTACCCTCGCACCATGAGCCGTCACGAGTATTGAACAGCTTACCCTGTCCGTCATAGCGGTTATTTTTCCACTCGCCCTCATAGAGCTTTTTGCCTTTTTTATTGGTAACAACGGCATAGCCGTGTATTTTTCCCATTTCAAATTCGCCGACTATTTTACAGCCGTTTGGAAGATTCAGCGTACCCTGACCGTTGTATTTGTTGTTTTTCCACTCACCCGAGTAAACGACAAGTCCGTTTCTGTCATACTGAGTACCCTTGCCGTTTCGTGCTCCCTTTTTCCAACTGCCGTTGTAAACAAGGTTGCCCTTTGAATCAAACACAGTTCCCTTGTCGGATAAGACATCGTTTTCCCAGCTTGATACGAACACACCGCCGCTTTCGGGTGTATAAAGAACACCTACACCCTCACGACTTCCGCTTTCCCAGCGACCCGCAAATGAGAAGCTTCCGTTTTTATCAAACTGAGCACACATACCTGTTGGGCAATCGTTCTCCCAACTGCCCACAAGCATTGAACGATCGTTGTGATTGAACGAAATACCGACGCCGTTTCTGCGGTTATTTTCCCAATCACCAACGTAGCAGATTTTACCCGTTCTGAAATAATATACACCGAAGCCGCTTCGCATATCGTTCGAATAGCCGCCGTCATAAGCGGTACAGCCGTTTTTCATAACGGTTCTGCCTCTGCCGTCACGCTTGTTAACTGCGTTTAAGCCGCCGAAATAATTGTAAACCTCGTCATCGGATACCTTGATAATCTTATCAATCGGAACAACATTTTTATTCGGCTCAACTGCATATCTGAACGGTGTGGGATTAAACTCCCTGTCTGCTGCGTCATCGCTCTTTGCACCCATATTTTCGTATGCACGCTTTACATCGTCGAGAGTTTTCATCTCCGCTCTTTTTGCGATATTCTTATTGCGTTCCTTTTCCAGAATTTTCTTTCTGTCGGCATCGGGATTATGGCGAACTTTTTTCACCTCGTAGCCACGAAGTGAAGTGAACTCCTGTGTAGGTGATTTACTCAAATCCTCAGTCAGTATATCGCTTGAAAGCTCGTCCTCGTCGAAATCCTCATCATCAAAATCCATATCCAAATCCAAGGTTATAACCTGTTCGGAATCCTCCAAAGACTCAAGGTCATCGCTTTCGTCTGACTTATCCGTTTCCTCAAGCTCCTCGTCATCGTCGGAAAGATACTCAAAAACATCAATGTTTTTGGCATTTTTCGTATTTTGCTCTTCCTCTTTTTCGTCTTGCGGGTCAACCGACTTCTCGGTATAGTCAATCAAGGAATCAGAGTGAAGCTTCATCTGCAATGGCTCGTTGTCAAGCATTTCCTCTGTCGGCTCGTCCTCTGAATCATTCTCCTTATCGAGCACAACACCCCTCGGATTCATACCGAACGGACGTGAACGCACGACAGTTGCTGTGTCCTCATTTTCATGGTCCTCGCTTGAATTCTCGGAAATCTCGATTTTACTTTCATCGGGCGTATGCAGTGTCGAATGAATAACCACGCTGTCGGGTTTTACTACGTTCGGCACAATAACGTCCTGTGTCTGCGTTAAGTCAATTTTCTGCCTCGGCTTCACTTCTTCCTTTGGCTTTTCTTCGGTTTTCACCGGCATTGCCTGCTCTGTGTCTTGTACCGTGTTGCCTGCAAGAGGTATATCGAGCAATTCGGGATTTGCACAGAATTTGTTCCACTGAGCCGAAATATTCTCGTTTGCAAAATAAACAAAGCCCTTTGAGCAAACGCTGGAAACACTCGGCACACCGAGCCTGTCTGTAAGCTTTTTAAGCAATTCCTTGTCGGTTACGACAGTGCATGGATAAAGTATCTCAGGCTTTTCTTTTTCGCCGTTTACATACTTCAAAATAACCTCCAAGCCGTTTGCGTTCCAAAGAGCAAGCTGAACAGCGGGTGCCTCCTGCCCGTATACATAGTATTTGGTTTTTACCCAATTATGATAAGAACCGAAGTAGATACATTTTTTTAGTATCTTACCGCTTCTGTCCCTAATCTCGACACGGTAGCTCTCATCTCCCGAAACCGCCACCTTTTCCACAATATGTGTATCGGTAAACACCTTCCACCTAAGCGGCATATCTTCGTTGAGAACATACTGATATCTGTAATACTCACCGTCAACCCTCATTTTAAATTTATCCTTTTGGGTATGGAGGTGAGATTCATAATATTTTTTTCTTACATCAGTCAATTTATCGCTATAAGGATTAACCTTATCAAACTCGTCGCAAAAAACACCGTAATAGCTAACGGCATTTTTTCTGAAATAAGTTAAGTCACCCTGCATCTTAAGGCTCCTCTCTAAAAGTGCATATAGATTAATTATAGGAGAATAAGACTTATATTTCAAGGTTTTTTGTCAAAAACTGTCTAATGTAACCGTTTTGTAATCTTTTAATTTATGATTATTGCTGTAATGGTATTTATTACTCAATAATGTACTCATAAACAAAATCATCCATTATATATCCCTTACCGATATCTATTTCCTCGGCTCGAACTCTTTTAAAACCTAATTTTTCATAGGCATAAACTGCATCGTTATATTTATTAACATTCAAAGTAATTTTATAAAAGCCATACTCCCTTGCCCTATCAACGATAAAGGCGAGCATTTCTCTCGAAAAGCCTTTTCCTCGAAATTCTTTTTTTAGATAAAACTTACTGAGGTACAGGTCATTTTCTCTTTTATAAAATGCCATAAAACCGACCTTTTCCCCGTTATCATCGCTTAATGAAAAATAACGATAGCCATGCTCCATTTGTTCTTTTAAAGCATGAGGCGATTGGAATTTTTCAATCATATAGTCATTCTGTTCACTGCCAAGAATAGGGTCATAATGCTCCTTCACAATTCCGCTCGCCAAAACGGACAAGTCATTTATTTTATTTTCGTTATCCAAATTTATTTCTTCAAAAACCATATTTACACTCCATGAATTTTATTTTTTAGCCGCAGATTATAATTTATTTTAACATCTATTAAAGCTTTACTCAAGACAAAAGTTTTCATTATTCACCACAAAAAACAAAGGCGGTCGCAAGGTCGCCGAGA
>JBGVDU010000010.1:0-2175 GCA_045119555.1 Acutalibacteraceae bacterium
TCACTCATTCTGACACCTCTCGCTCCATATAACAGTGTTATATTATATTTTATAAATAACTTTATGTCAAAATGCAATTTTACGTTTTCATGAATTTTATCACAGAAAATAATAAAGAGGTCGGGAAACCCAACCTCTATCACAATATATCCTTCACTCTGATGCTGTGCAAGGTCAATAAGCATACGCAGAGCGTATCTTCCTTTTGTTAAAAGTTTTATATCATCAACCGTCCTAATATATTAATTACTATAATATAATATCATATATTTTGTAGATTTTAAAATAGATATTTTTACTACGGTTTATATTAATCAATAACTACCTTGCGATATGTATCAAATTTCATCCATTTTGCAAAGAACTGATTTTTTTCCGAATCATTTAAGCGATAATATTCGTTTATGAAATCTTCAAATTCCTTTTCAGAGGATACAATCACTTCAAAGCCACGTCCGTTTACTATTGGTAACTTCTCGTACTTGTAATCTGAAAATCTGACAATATCCGCTACCTTCTTATCTCTTATTCTGACTGCTGTTTCGTCACGCAGAATGACAATATCAAAGCTGTCGGGATAGCTGTAGCTTTTGCCTTTTGTCGGAATTTCATCGCCTACGGAATACGTTTTGCTTACGGTTCTGTACTTTAACACATTAAGACTGCTGTTGTCATAGCAGAATTCTTCAAAGATATCTCCTCTTGCCTCAATGCTGCCGTTTTTGAATGACGCTCTGTCGGAGAATGAGCCACCCTTTTCATCAAGCTTTTCAACGACACCGCAGGCTGACGTCATATTTGAAACTCTGTCAATTAAAATAAGCTCACCGAGAGTTTTGTGTGCAGAAAACAAATCAACGGCTATTGCTTCCGAAAGCAGAATTTCACATACAGCAATTTCATTTTTAGCAACTGTTTCAGTCTTAATATGTTCACCTGAATTTACGTCAATGGCATAATTCACCTTTGCAAGAATACCCGAAATTGTCTTTGTACCGAGCTTAACAAGGTAGTCCTTACCGGTAGTAAGCGGTTCGTCGTCCATCCACAGAAGCGAAACGGTTAGCCTTTTGTATGTTGCAATGTTGGTGTCCTTAACAAGAACGCATCCTCTTGAAACATCAACCTCTTTGTCAAGCGTAATTGTTACAGGCTGACCGCTGTGGGCAGACTGCGAATTTTTATCGGTAACAAAAATTGATTTTACCTTTGCTTTTTCGTTGCTCGGGAGTGTGGTAATCTCATCTCCAACGCTTACGCTGCCCGACTCTATCTGCCCCTGAAATCCTCTGAAGGTGTGGTCGGGACGGCAGACTCTCTGAACAGGCATATAAAATCCCTGCCCGTCATTTTCAGAATCAATATCAACTGTTTCAAGATATTCAAGCAACGGCTCTCCGTCATACCATTCAATATTTTTAGATTTCACTGTTACATTGTCGCCTTCGGTAGCAGAAAGCGGAATGATTTTTACGCTGTTGAGCGAAAGCTCGTCTTTAAGCTCATTAATCTGATTTACAATCTCGTCAAATCGTTCCTTGCCGTAGCCTACCAAATCCATTTTGTTTACTGCAAAAACAAAATAACGGATTCCCATAAGCTTACAGATTCTTGCGTGGCGTCTTGTTTGAACAAGAACGCCCTGCGATGCGTCAACAAGAATAACCGCTAAATCTGCAAACGATGCACCAACAGCCATATTTCTTGTGTACTCCTCATGTCCGGGAGTATCTGCAACAATAAAGCTGCGGTTGTCGGTTGTAAAATAACGATATGCAACGTCAATCGTAATTCCCTGTTCACGCTCAGCCATAAGTCCATCAAGCAAAAGTGAATAGTCAATCGCTCCGCTTCTGCTGCCCACCTTGCTGTCAAGCTCAAGAGCTTTTTCCTGGTCGGCATAAAGCAGCTTTGCATCATACAAAATGTGACCGATAAGCGTTGACTTTCCGTCGTCAACACTTCCGCAGGTTATAAATTTAAGCAGTCCTTTCATCAGAAGTAACCCTCCCTTTTTCTGCGTTCCATACTGCCCTGAGCCTCATTGTCAATTACTCTCGAGGTGCGTTCGGACGATACGGAGCTAAGAGTTTCATCAATTATTTCATCAAGTGTTGTTGCAGTTGATTCTATACCGCCCGTCAATGGATAACAGCCGAGTGTTCTGAATCGAAC
>JBGVDU010000011.1:0-2838 GCA_045119555.1 Acutalibacteraceae bacterium
GAAATTTCCACCTTTTCTCCGTTCAGCAGTGTTGCCTGAAATCTTCCCGAAAATGACGGTGAAACGCTTTTAATCTTGCTTGCGCTCAAAATGACCGATTTGGACGCACGGAATAAATCCGTGTGCCCAAATTGATCTTCAATTTCGTAAAGCTTATATTTCGATGAATAAACCTTTTCCTTAGTGTACAGAAAAACTCTGTTGTCAACCGCTTCTATGTAGTAAATAAGCTCGGGTTCAATCAAAATATTCTGCTCATTTTCTATCCCGACAAATCGGCTCTTTCCTATTTTAAGGCTGTTTATAAGATGAATAAGCTGAGGTGTTAATTCTCTGCATTTTAGCACCAAGCTCTCTTCCTCGCCATCCTTTATGTCCTCAATAATAACTTTCACTCAATCACCGTTCCTTTATCGGTCTTTTGTATGACGTTTGCTTTGAATCACAACGGATATTCCCATAAAGATTATACCGCAAGCAAGCAAATAAAGTACCATTTCCGTTTCGGTTAATGTATGCGAACCAAAATCAAGAGTTATTCCCATTTCGGCTTTATAAATCGAAACAACCTCGTCGGGAATGTTTGTAAATGTCTGTTCCGTAAGACTGCCCGTAAAAGAGCTTCTCAAAAGTGCCGAAGCTACCATGAAAGGCAAATATTTACAAACCTTTGCAGCCGCCTCCGGAAGAGCACCCAAAGGAACGTAAATTCCTCCGAGGAAACCGATAAGCGTTCCGAAAACTGTACCAAGTCCGGAAAAAGAGCTCTTGGTATGCACCAGAGAAGCAAGGAAAAATGTAAATCCTGCCGAGAAAAATTCTGCTGTAAAGGTATAACCTATTGCTTTTAAAAGCTCGTTTACAGTAATTATATCACTTCCCGATGCGAAAATATACAGTTCTGCAAGAAAAAGAGTTATAAGGCTCATAATCATGCCCATGATAAAACCTGCGATAACATACGAAAGAACAAATGTACTTCTTTTAAGTGGCGAAACGAAAAAGCTAATCAAACGGTGATGTTCTTCGTCCTCAATCATAGTACCGATTACAGTGAGCGTTACAGTCAGGCAATTCACCGCAATAATGCCTGCCGTTATCCAGTTTAAAATAAGGCTTAAAGCGTTTGCATTGTCAATGTCCGCATTACGTTCACCGCCGTACTCGCTAAGAATATTTGTAATACTTTCTACGTTCATATCTCCGAGGAAAACAACCATCAGCACAATAACGATAATACAGGCAAGCAGTGAAAAAAACACATTGCCCTTACTTCTGTAAAATACCCTCAAATGTCTTCTTACAAGATTAAAAAGTGTCATTATAAATCCCCCTCTGTTTCTCTTCCGATACAATTTATAAACACATCGTCCATCGTACCCTGTACTACCTCAAAACTGCTTATGCAATCCTTAAATTTCGGAAGTATTTCCATTGCTTCCATGGTATTTTTCAAACGAATACTCGTGTAGTTTGAGTGCTTTCGTGTTTCAAGCTTCATAGATTTTGCAATATTATTAAATGATGATTCGTCACTGACAACCGCCTTGATTTTGTCGTGTGCAAACCGCTCCTTGAGCCCTTGCGGAGTATCAAAGGCAGTGATTTTTCCCTTATCCATAATCGCAATATGATTTGCACGAGCCGCCTCCTCCATATAGTGAGTAGTAAGAAAAATAGTCATTTTCTGCTCCTTCTGCAAAGAGGAAATACACTCCCACACAAGCTGTCTTGTCACGGGGTCAAGTCCCGTAGTAGGTTCGTCCAGAAAAAGAATTTCGGGGCGATTCATTAATGCTCTTGCTATTTCACATCTTCTTTTCTGACCGCCCGAAAGCATTTTAAACTTACGCTTCATCAAGTCGTCAATTTTCAGAATCTTTTTTACGTTTTCGAGATTAGCCTTTACTTCCTTAGTGTTTGATGTATAAAAATGGCCTCTGACTGTAAGATTTTCTTCAATCGTCAAGTTATCGTCAAGCGTGTTTCCTTGAAAAACAACACCTATATGCTTGCGAATTTCTTTATCATTTTCTCCAAGCGTATAGCCGCAAACCTTAGCGTTTCCCGATGACTTCGGCAAAAGAGAGCAGAGCATATTGATTGTTGTGGATTTGCCTGCACCATTCTCTCCGAGGTAACCAAAAAGCTCACCCTCCTCAACTGAAAAATTCACCTTATCGACAGCCGTTACTTCTTTAAATTTTCGTGTTAAATCCGTTACTTCAATAATTTTTTTCATATTATAAGCACCTCCAAAGCTTATCCGTTTTTCTTAATTACAATTATATTTATAAGAAAAATTATGCCAACAGTTTTATAGGTAAGCTGTAAAAAATTGGGGGTAAGTTGTATAAACAAACTCTCGATTATCCTATTTAAAGTTTCGCTCAAGCCTTTTCAAAGGCTTGCAGATTCCAAAGACAGCGTCTTTGGTCGCCGCTCGCAAGCGGCTAAACCTCTTTATACTCCACTCAGCGGAGAGGGGTACTGGGAATTTTTCGCATTTCCGTGCAATTTGAATGGGGAGAACCTGCTGACAGTGGTTCTCCCGTGAGTATCTGACGGTTATAATCGTCAGATACTTTTTTGTTTTTGGTATGTTATTTACGGGTGGTTTGTCGTTCGCCGATTTATGATTTTCAGCTTTGCTGAAAATCTGTTCTCTATTTACTCTACTTCTGCCCCTCATGCCGGGGCGGGGCACCTAGTTTTGCTGTTCGGCAAATGTAGGAAAAAGCTATGTAGGGGGATATTGCCAAATATGGCAATAACCCCCTACACCCCCTATGTCAATTAGGCGGACTTTTGTCTGTCTACTTTAGTCCTCTGCCGCTC
>JBGVDU010000012.1:0-1566 GCA_045119555.1 Acutalibacteraceae bacterium
AAGCGGCAGAACGGAGGAATGCGGTGAATTGCCGTGGGATTATCGTGATGTGATATGCCGCTACTTGAAAAGAACCGACAAGCTTTTGGATATAGACACAGGCGGAGGGGAATTTTTGCTTTCCTTAAATCACCCGTATTCCTTGACAAGTGCCGTCGAGGGCTATCCGCCGAATGTAAAGCTTTGTGAGAATATACTCTTGCCGTTGGGGATTGATTTTAAACCGTCAAACGATTATTCAAATCTGCCATTTGAAAACGATGCCTTTGATGTTGTTATCAACCGTCACGGTGCTTACGATGTTAAAGAGATATACCGCATTTTAAAGCCAAACGGAGTTTTTATTACACAACAGGTAGGCGAGAACAACGACCGTGAGATAAGGGAGCTTTTACTTGCAAGCTGTCAAAATGCTTTTAAGGGAATGAATCTTCGGGAGCAGTCAAAAGCTTTCGGAAATAACGGATTTTCTGTTTTGGAGAGCGGAGAAAGCTTCAGAGATTTTCTTTTTTACGATGTGGGTGCATTAGTGTGGTTTGCAAAAATCATTCAATGGGAGTTTCCGAATTTTTCCGTTGACAGCTGTTTTGAAGGTCTTGTTAAAGCTCAGCAGGCAATCGAAAAAGACGGCTTTATAAAAACAACAACGCATCGTTATATGATTGTTGCAAGAAAAATTTGAAAAATTATTAAAACCTTATCATTTTCTAATCAAACCTTAATCTTTCATAAATTTTCCTTTAATTTTGCCGATGTATTATATAGACACAGCGATAGGGAAACAAAAACCCAAAACAAAAATAAAAAAACAAAATTAAGCTGTTAAATTACGGAGGTATTATTTATGAAAAGCTATGAAATGGTTGAAATGTTAAGCGAGAAGGCACACGTTACTTTGGATAAGGCTAAGGAAGCTTTGGAAAATTCAAACTGGGATATGCTCGACGCCGCTATTTATCTTGAAAAGAAGAGTGTAGAGCAGTCTGGTACACAGGCTCAGAGCTATAACGTACAGCCTGTTCAAATTCCAAATTATCAGCAGAACGCTCAGACACAGAATGACTTTAATGCTCAGAAGAAGGAAAGCAAGAAGGAGTGCTCATTCAGCAAGGCTTTCGGCAGATTTTGCGGTATTGTTAAAAACCTGTTTAAGGACGGCATGGCAAGCTCTTTTATAGTTACAAAGAGTGAAAAGCAAATTGCAGAAATTCCTGTTGCCGCATTCGTTATCTTGATGATTTGCTTCTTTGAGATTTTGGTTCCGCTTATGATTGTAGGATTGTTCTTTGATTTCAAATACTCATTCAGAGGTAAGGGTGTAGAAAAAATTACACTTAACGATGTTATGCAGAAAGCATCAAGCGTATCAGAGCAAATGAAGAGCGAGTTCAAAGCAGGTATGGACAGTGCAAAGAACTGATTGCACTGACAAATAACAGGTGCACGAAGGGTTATCGAGTGCGGGAATAAGAGAAGGTATAAGGTAGAACATTAAGAGTTTTCACTCCGATAGGTTTAGGGTAATCGCCATAAAGCGTAACAGGTGATTACCCTGAATTTCTGCCC
>JBGVDU010000013.1:0-3499 GCA_045119555.1 Acutalibacteraceae bacterium
TGAAGAGGAATACTGATAAGTGAAAGTTTGATTTCTGACGGATTAAATAAGATTTTGAAACGGTTGAATTTTTGAAGCTGAGCTTTTGGAAAATTCTCAAACCGTTTTGCAGCTTTGTTATATATTTATATATAAAGAAAAGGAGTGACACACTGTGCCGTACACAGTTGGAATGGTTAGCCTTGGCTGTGCTAAAAACCGTGTTGATGCGGAGATGATGTTATATACTCTTCGCCAGGCAGGTTATAAGCTTGTTGAAGAAGCGGCTATGGCTGATGTGGCTATTATAAATACCTGCGGCTTTATTGAGAGTGCCAAGCAGGAGAGTATAGACGAGATTTTGGAGCTTGCCCAGCTTAAAAAAGAGGGTAAAATCAAAGCGATTATTGCAACGGGTTGTCTTGCCGAGCGTTATCAGGAGCAGATGATGAAGGAGCTTTACGAGATAGACGCAGTTGTCGGAATCGGAGCAAATTCCGATATTGCAGACGTTGTTGCGAAGGTGCTCGAAAGCAAAAAGGTTGAGGTTTTCCCGAATAAGTGCAATCTTCCGCTTGAAGGCGGCAGAATTCAGAGCACACCGTATTATTACGCTTACCTTAAAATAGCCGAGGGCTGTGACAACCGCTGTACTTACTGTGCGATTCCTATGATTCGTGGCGGTTACAGAAGCAGAAAGCTTGAAAATATCGTTGAGGAAGCAAAAAAGCTTGCCGAAAACGGAGTTAAGGAGCTTATTGTCATTGCACAGGATACAACAAAGTACGGTCTTGATATTTACGGCGAATACAAGCTTGCCGCATTGCTTAAGGAGCTGTGTAAGATTGAAAAAATCGAGTGGATTCGAGTTCTCTACTGCTACCCCGAGGCTATTACAGAAGAATTGATTGATACCTTTGCACAGGAGGACAAGCTGCTTAAATATATAGATTTGCCGTTACAGCACTGCGACAAGGCTGTTCTCAAGCGTATGAACAGAAAGGGCAGTCGTGAGGAATTGACACAGCTTATCGCAAAGCTTAGGGCGAGAATTCCGGGATTGGTGCTCAGAACTACGTTTATAGCAGGCTTCCCGGGTGAAACAGAGGAGCAGTTTACCGAGCTTTCAGAGTTTGTAAATGATATCAAATTTGAAAGAATGGGTTGCTTTGCGTACTCACAGGAGGAGGACACACCTGCGGCAAGAATGCCCGAGCAGATTGACGAGGATGTCAAAAATCGCCGTGCCGAAATTCTTATGGAGCAACAGCAGATTATCATGGAGAAGTACAATGAGAGCTTGCTCGGTAAGGAAATAGATGTTTTGGTAGAGGGCTTCGACAGATATGCTGAGTGCTTCTTCGGCAGAAGTAAAGCGGATTCACCCGATGTTGACGGAAAAGTATTCTTTACCGCTTCCGAAAGAAAGCCGAGAGAGGGCGAGATTGTTAAAGTCAGAGTAGACGATTTCCTCGATTGTGACCCGATAGGCGAAATGCTTTACTAAGCGATAGGGGGCTTTGAATTGAATTTACCTAATAAGCTGACTCTTTTAAGAATTATTTTGGTGCCTTTTTTTGTAGCGTTTTTACTGCTTGAGAATATTCCGCACCAGTATCTGTTTCCATTGATTATATTTGCCGTTGCATCTCTGACGGACATGCTCGACGGTAAAATTGCAAGAAAATACAATATGGTAACGGATTTCGGAAAATTTGCCGATCCGCTCGCCGATAAGATTCTTGTAATATCGGCATTCGCCTGCTTTATACAGCTTGATATTGTAAATGCCGTGTTTATAATTTTGGTGCTTTTCAGAGAATTTACGGTAACGTCAATCCGCCTTGTAGCTGTTGAAAGCGGCAAGGTTGTAGCCGCAAATATCTGGGGCAAGGCAAAAACTGTAAGTCAGATGGCGGCAATAATAGTTGTTTTGCTCAGCGGTTATATTTTCGAGCTTTTTTCAATGGGTGTACTCTCTGCATCGCAGGAGGCTATTTTAAACGCACAGAATGTTATGAATATCGTAAATCAGGCATTGCTTTGGATTTCCGCATTGCTCACCGTTATTTCGGGTGTGATTTATATTAAGGATAACTTTGAGTTTATTAAGAATGCGAAGTAAAATTTAATTTAAACAGGTGGTATAAAAGCCGCCTGTTTTGTTTTCTTCGTAAAAAACAGAAACTTTTCAAAACCCTATTCACAAAACCGATTTTCTGTTATATAATAATTATTAGGTTAGTATTTTAAAATAAAATAAAAAATACAACCGAAGCTTGTTTTTAATATATAAGATACAGATTAAATATATTATCAAAAAATGCGTTTATCGGGAGAAGTAATTCTGTTTGCGTTTACAGAGAGGGAGCGTCGGCGGCTGAAAGCGTTCCTAAAGTCCTGCATCAGTATGAAATGCACCCGACAGCACGGAAGAGGAAATTTTTCTGCAATGCAGTGCATGAAACGATTGGATATTGTTTTGTTTGCGATTGTTGATAAATGAGTATTCTTCTGCGTGATGCTCACGTTACAGAGCGAATGAGGACAGAACTTATATTTCTGTCAAATTTGGGTGGAACCACGGCAGTGCCGTCCCTTGCTTGGGACAGTGCTGCTTTTTTGTTTGATTATTTTATACTTTTAGTATCAGACTTCAAAGCTTTGATTTTGAAATACGCAGGCTGTTTTAAAGGCTTGAACGAAATTTTGACATTGATTAATTGATAACGCTATTATAATACACATGGGAGGTTGACTTGATGTTCAAATCCTTGATAAGCGACCTTGACTCGATTATGGAGAGAGATCCTGCCGCAAGGAGCAGGTTTGAGGTTTATACTCTTTATTCGGGTTTTAAGGCAGTCAGGGCATACAGGAAGGCGAATTGGTTTTATCGCCATAACATGAAATTTATCGCAAGGGCAATTTCTCAGCATTCCCGCCATAAAACAGGTATAGAAATTCACCCCGGAGCAACGATTGGTAAGGGGCTTTTCATTGACCACGGCATGGGAGTTGTTATAGGAGAAACCGCCGAAATAGGCGATTACTGCACGCTGTACCAGGGCGTTACGCTCGGAGGTACGGGTAAAGACCAGGGAAAGCGTCACCCAACGCTCGGAAATAATGTACTTGTCGGAGCAGGGGCAAAGGTGCTCGGCCCGTTTAAGGTGGGGGACAATGCGAGAATTGCGGCAGGTGCCGTAGTTCTTGAGGAAGTTCCCGAAAATGCCACAGCCGTGGGAGTTCCCGCAAGAGTGGTTAAGCTCAACGGTGTCAGAATCGGGCCTCTTGACCATATTCATTATGCAGACCCCGTCGCTATGGAGCTTTGCAGGCTTGAAAAGCGATGTAGAGATTTACAAAAGGAAATAGATGAATCAAGAAAATAATAATAAAAAGGAGAGTTTGTAATGAAAATATACAATACACTTACACGTCAAAAAGAGGAATTAAAGCCGATTACCCCGGGCGAGTTTAAAATTTACGCTTGCGGTCCGACTGTTTATAATTTTAT
>JBGVDU010000014.1:0-1342 GCA_045119555.1 Acutalibacteraceae bacterium
TGCAAGCCTTTGAAAAGGCTTGAGCGAAACTTAAATAGGTTGTTGCAAAAACAAAAAGTAAATAATTATTTTTAATTCAACTCCACCGCACAATTCAGAGCGAATGAGTACAGTACGCATTTGGAAACTTTTTTTTCAAAAATTTGCTCTATGGCTATCTTATATAAATTCAGTTGGGGAGCGTATCTTTCTTTTAGTTCTTCGGGGGTTTTAACTCGGTCGGTTTTGTAATCGACAATTACGGGCTCTCCGTTCTCTTCATAAATACAATCTACTGCACCCTGGAGAATTATTTTTTCTTCGCTGAACGGAAATTCAAGTGTTTTATCTGCAAGGCCTGACGGAATTTCTACGGTAAAGCGATATTCCCTTTCGAGCATATCACTGTGAAGCATACTTTCCATCAAATCGGAATTGAGAAAATCACTAACGCTTTTTCTGTTAAGCACTTCTCCCTGCAAGGCAGTTAAAAAACCTTTGTCTATCAACCTTTTAATTTCATCTTCTATTGAAATTCTTGCTTTTTCAAAATCGCAATACTGCACGAAGGTATGAAGAGCTGTACCCTTTTCTGCTCCCGAAAGCTTGCCCTTTTTCATAAAATCGGGGGTGCTTACGGCTATAAAGTTTTTTTCAATTTCTCTGTGTGCCAAGGCTGATGCAGACACCTTGACGGGCATTTGCGTCATTTTTTGATACCTATACTCAGCACTCAAACGCTCATTTAGAATACTCAAAAATTCATTCTTTGCTTCATCTGAAATTTCATCTATATTAATTTCATCAAGCGTATTATCCTGCACTTTTTCCTCAAGCTTCGTGGGCTTGAGATTTTCATACATTGCTTTCAAATCGTCAACTACATAAACATCCCAATCGGGGGTTTTATCCTGTGAAACCTCGCCCGTGTAACCGCTGAGTTCTCGCAACGCAATACCGCTTGGATGAATCAATAGGCAATCGACTATCCAATCGCTTATCTGCCCTGCACCGCTTACTGTGTACGGTGAAATTTTTCCGTCGTAGGCAAGCTTTTTTGCTACATTTGACACATATTTTTCTACGTCGGGAACGGAAGAAACCATCACCAGGCGTTCTCTTGCTCTCGTCATTGCAACGTAAAGAACTCTGAGCTCCTCGGACATCTCATTTCTTTTAATTTCCAAGGCAACCGCTTCTCTCGGCATGGTGGTGTATCTGCAAAGATTCACATCGTCCTTTCGGCGAACTCCGAGTCCTAATTCGTTATGCAACAAAACTTCGTTTGTACAGTCTGAATTGATTTTTCTCGCAAGGTTTGCAACAATGCAAATCGGATATTCCAATCCCTTAGACTTATGAA
>JBGVDU010000015.1:0-2011 GCA_045119555.1 Acutalibacteraceae bacterium
CTGTCCTTATGACTGCCGAGAATATTTTTACTGTCATTCAAATGAATGGCATACAGGTTTTCAAGTCCGATAACCTTGTCAAACTCCTCGAAAACACCGTCAAGATTATTTACAATATCATAGCCGCCGTCGAAAATGTGGCAGGAATCAAGGCACACACCTATTTTTTCCTTGCACTCCACTCTGTCCATAATAGCCTTTAGCTCCTCAAAGGTTCTGCCGATTTCACTGCCCTTACCTGCCATGGTTTCGAGCAGGACTGTCGTGCTTTGCTCGGGTGTGATGATATCATTAAGCAAATCCACAATGTAATCCGTTCCTACTTCAACGCCCTGTTTTACATGACTGCCCGGATGAAAATTATAATAATTCCCCGGAACATGCTCCATTCTTGCCAAATCGTCGGACATTATTCTGTGTGCAAGCTCTCTCGTTTTCTCGTCGGCAGAGCAAGCGTTCAATGTGTACGGTGCGTGTGCAACAATTTTTCCGCCGTTA
Organism: Acutalibacteraceae bacterium; assembly: GCA_045119555.1. Classification (GTDB taxonomy): domain Bacteria; phylum Bacillota; class Clostridia; order Oscillospirales; family Acutalibacteraceae; genus RUG592. The sequence continues at coordinate 499 of JBGVDU010000015.1, forward strand.
TTCGCTTTCCAGAATTCTACGAATTTTTCAGCATCTTCCACATCAAGCTCCTTTGCGGCAAAGCCTCTCGGATTTCTCGTAAAAAATTGAAATGTATTTGCCCCCAAGGAAAGAGCCTCCTTGCCCATGTGCAAAAAGCCCTTGGAAGCCGAAAGGTGACAGCCTATTGTAAGCATTTTATCATCTCCTGAATTTCTAAAATTAAAGCTCGTTATAATATCGAAACCTCCCTTTAATTTGGGAGGTTTCTCTGTATATTTGCAAATTTTTCATTGAATTGTTCGATAACCCCAATGTCAAAGCCTGCAAGCCTAAGTCACAGCCTAAAAGTACATTCTGTCGGCTATCTAACAGGTCTGTTATTTTTCCTCATTAAAAAATTCGCTGAATGCACGGTAAGCCATGTATACGTCAACCTTTGACACAACCTCAAACGGTGCGTGCATTGAAAGCACGGGTACGCCCAAGTCTACAACATCAACATTGAGATTCGCAACGTACTTGGCAATAGTACCGCCGCCGCCGAGGTCTACTCTTCCAAGCTCGCCTGTCTGCCACAGAATATCATTCTTTTCGAGCATTCTTCTGATTTGTCCCATATACTCGGCAGACGCATCGCTTGTGTCGTACTTTCCGCCGCTTCCTGTGTACTTTGTGATAATCACACCGCCGTTTAAATAGCTTGAATTGTTAGCTTCAAAGGCACTTGCATAGTTCGGGTCAAATGCGGCATTCACGTCTGCCGAAAGACAGGTGGATTTAGCCAAAACATGGCGTGGCTCCAAGCCGTCAGCCTGTGCCAAATCCGCAACAAAGTCACGCATAAACGCAGACTGCATGCCTGTGTTTCCGTCGGAGCCAACCTCCTCCTTATCCACCAACAGAGTAATTACCGTACTCTCGGGCACCTTAGCCTGTACAGCCGCCATAACCGCAGGATATGCACAAACTCTGTCGTCATGTCCGTAAGCACCGATTAAGCTTCTGTCAAAGCCGATATCCCTTGCCTTAAACGCAGGTACAAGCTCCAAATCAGCCGAAAGGAAATCGCCCTCAACAATGCCGTATTTCTCGTTGAGAATATTAAGAATGTTAAGCTTAACCTGCTCGGACTCCTTATCATTATTAAACGGACGGCTACCTATAAGAACATTTAAGTCCTCTCCCGTGAATGCCTTTGCAACGGGCTTTGCGGACTGCTCCCTTGAAAGGTGCGGCAAAAGGTCAGACACGCAGAAGCATGGCTCATCGTCATTGTCACCGATTGACACATCAACAATTTCACCGTCAAGGCGAACTATTCTTCCGTGAAGCGAAAGCGGAATAGCCGTCCACTGATATTTCTTAATGCCGCCGTAATAATGTGTTTTGAACAAAGCGAGGTCATTTGACTCATAAAGCGGATTCGGCTTCAGGTCAAGTCTTGGTGAATCAATATGTGCAATAGCAAATCTTACGCCGTTCTTAGTTCCGTTTTTACCGATAACAGCCATTGCAATATTTCTGCCACGGT
>JBGVDU010000016.1:0-3056 GCA_045119555.1 Acutalibacteraceae bacterium
GCCGTCAATTATTGATGATATCGGCGTAGCCATTCGTAAGGTAAACAAGGAGCTTGGAATAACCGTTTTAATCGTTGAGCAGTATCTCGAATTTGTACTCGGAATTTCCGATTACATTCTTGTAATGGAGAAGGGCGAAATTGTTATGAAGGGCAAAACAAGCGAGCTTTCCGCCGAAGAGGTACAGAAAAAGATGACAGAGTGATTTGTGTTATTTTGATTTATTCCCCATTTTTTTAGATATGTGAATCCTTTTAAACCAAAAGCACCGCAGATTTTTATAACTGTGGTGCTTTTGGTTTGTTGTTTTTGAAAGTTATTATTCGTATGAAAATATATTAAAATATCATTCCACTCTGATTCCGTTTTGACGGCAAAGATTAAGCCAGTCGTTGTATTCGGTGAGAAGCTTTTGATAAAGCTCATTGTCGCTGATTTTGTTGATGTTGTCAATGCTTACAAAATTAGCGTTGTCAATGAATCTGCCGTTAAGCTCGTCAAGTCTTTGCAGGAACTCGAATTTTTCATTTCCGATACCTACAAATTTCCAGAAGATATTGTAATTTGAGGCTTCTGTAAGAACAGCCTTGGTTGCTGTTTTGTCGGAGTTGTTGCCGTCTGTGATGAAGATTACGAATGTCGGAATGTTCATTGGTTCAAGCTTTGCGTAACGTTTGAGAATCTCCTGCATAATCGGTGCATAGCATGTACCGCCGAAGTGGTCTTTTTTTGATAAAATAACCTTTTGAACATAACCTTCAATATTTGAATAAGTTACAGGGTCAAGCTCCTTGTAAATGCTGTCGAACCAGTAAAATTCCAGCTCGGAATTATCATCAAAGCACATTGCAATGGGGAATACCCTCTCCAGTACGTCCTGAACCGTTCCGTCCTTATACATAGTACGCATTGAACCCGAATGGTCAAGCACGAATACAACACGAGCCGTTGTCGCAGTGATGTTGTTTCTCTTAACCTCATCAATAACAAGATCTTTTCTTAATGAAATCTTCTTGTTAAGCTCCTCGCTCTTTGTAAGGCTGACGGGAGCAGTGCCGTTGTTTTTTTTAATAAAGTCTAAAATTCCCATAAAAACCCTCCGTTTTAAGCAAAACCGTCGGTAACGATTTCGTAATTAAATAATATATAGCCACAGATTATAATTGAAGCAAATCCGTAACAATAAATTAATTATAATACTATTTAATAATGTTTGCAATATTTAATAAATATAAAAAATGAAATAAAGATATAAAGATATAAAGATATAAAGATACAAAAATATCGCTGTCAATTAAAAAGACAACGATATTTTTTATGTGATATTCTATTAACAGAGTATTACAATAACTCTCATATTAAAGTTTTGGTCAAGCTTTTGCAAAAGCTTGCGGATTCCAAAGGCGGAGCCTTTGGTGGGTTTTAAGGGCAAAGCCCTTAACAACTGCATGGGGTAGAATGATTAATCATCCTCGGCAGGCTCGTCGTACTCCCAGTTGTGCCATACGTTCTGAACATCGTCATTGTCCTCAAGCATATCGAGAAGTCTTTGCATTTTCACAACCTGTTCCTCATCGTCAAGCTTGGTGTATGTGCTCGGAACCATTTCAATCTCAGCTTCAATGAATTTGTAGCCCTTGTTTGTGAGCTCCTCGTTTACTGTGCTGAAATCGTCAGGCTCTGTGTAAATTTCGAATACATCGCCCTCAACTTGGAAATCAGCCGCACCGCTCTCAAGTGCGTCCTCCATAACCTTATCTTCCTCAAGGTCTTCACTTTCAACAATAAGAACACCCTTGCGTGTAAACATAAAGGATACACAACCCTGTGTGCCCATGTTTCCGCCGAACTTGTCGAAGTAGTGACGAACTTCACCTGCGGTTCTGTTTCTGTTGTCTGTAAGAGTTTCAACGATTACAGCGATTCCGCCCGGGCCGTATCCTTCGTATGTGATGGATTCGTACTTGGAGGTATCGCCCTCGCCTGCGGCTTTCTTGATGATACGCTCAATGTTTTCGTTAGGAACATTGTTAGCCTTTGCCTTTGCAATGCAGTCCTTAAGCTTGGAGTTTACGTTTGGGTCGGCACTGCCGCCCTCTTTAACGGCAACGATAAGCTCTCTGCCGATTTTTGTAAAGATTTTAGCTCTTGCACCGTCATTCTTAGCCTTTTTATTCTTAATGGTGCTCCATTTTGAATGTCCTGACATTCAAATCATTCCTTTCGTGTATTTTTAAAATTTTGAAAAATCATAAAAAGTCTTACTAACTTATCAAGTTTACCATATTATAATAGAAAATTCAAGACTTTGGACGGTTTTTGTCAAGGTCACAGCAGGAAAATAAAATTAACAATCGGTGAATTTTTACATATTTCTATTGCTTCGTTGGCTTATGTTTATATTGATTCTATAATACATAAAAAATTAAAATTTTGATTGATTGAATGAAGAGCCTGTTGTCGTATTATCGGAATACATTTAATAACCCCTCGATAAAACCTCGGTTAATCAATAAAACGATTCACCGAGGGTTTGTTGTAAGTGATTTATGAATTTTCGCAAGGCATTGGCATTTGAAAACAATTTTTTAAAATAAGTTCCTATCGGTTGCATTTTTCAGTAATTTCTGTTACAATAAATTGATGATTAAGTATAATAAGTAAATTGCGTTTTTATGCAGTTTTCAGTTGAATTTTAAATTTATAAATTAACCTTGAAAGGACTGTCTAAGGTATGGTCAGAAGTATGACAGGCTACGGCAGATGCGAAACGTCCGAGAGCGGAAGAGATATCACCGTAGAAATTAAGTCGGTTAATCACCGCTATTTTGAAATTAACACAAGAGTAACACGCGGCTACGGATTTATTGAGGACAGACTCAAAAAATATTTGCAAAGCAAGGTGAGCAGAGGTAAGCTCGATGTGTTTATTACTGTCGGCACATCGGAGGAAGAGGTTGCCGAGGTTTCCGTGAATCACAGCCTTGCTTCGGGTTACATAAAAGCACTTCGTGAAATAGGTACGAAATACGGCTTGCCGGACGATATCACAATTT
>JBGVDU010000017.1:0-2698 GCA_045119555.1 Acutalibacteraceae bacterium
TATGCTTTACAGTATTTTCAAATTTCTACATTTTTATTCAAATACTACTTGCTTAAGTATACCAATCTTTATAAGATAATTCAATTAAATTCTATTGCAAATATTAAAATTCTCTGTTTTTTATAAAAAACATTAGATTAATTTGTAAATATTGACATCGTTATATATTGTAAAAAGTGAATACTAACTCTAATTCATATGATAAAAGAAAAGTGCGTAAGTATGCTTAATATTCAACATACTTACACACTTGATTTCATTGCATCAAGCTTATATTAAATCCTTATAGTTTCTTGTTTGGTATTATTTAAGTAAAGCGTTACATTAAAAATTGCCGTTTTTAATAGGAAACAAATATGAGGAAATACACACTTTACTTTCGTGCAGAACAGGTCAGTTCTTTGAACATTTTTATTCACTCCATACTGCACCTGACCGTTACTCGTGCTTGTCCGGAAAAGTTACATGTAAAAAGCGTTAAATCATAATCATCCGATATCATTTCATCAACATCTGTGGGTTGTAAAACTTCAACAAAATCGACTTTATAATTAAATGTATTGCCCTCAACATCTGTAAAAACGACCTTGTCCCCCTCTGAAATATCTTGAAGAGAGCCAAAATGTTCCATATAATTATGTGCAAGAATCACAAAATTACCGTTATATGCAGAGCCACTATAACAACAGGGAGCCGCTTTAAGATTATCGTAACTCCAATCACCTATTACGGGAAGTTCAAGATTGAGTGACGGAATATTAAGTATTCCGATATATTCAATCGTGTTTACAGTTATCACAGGCATTTCTATTTCGGGATTCAAAATATACAGCGGAAGCTGCTCATCTTCCTGCGTTGAATACTCCGTATCGGATTGTGAGCTGATTTCGGAAACTGTTTCATCATCGTAATTCGGTATTTCGGGTTTTAGGATTTCAAGAACCTCTTTTACCGAGTCTTTCGCCCTCATCTCGCCATGAACATTATATGCTGCTAAGGACAATGCCGCCGCAATGAACAATAGACCTATACAAATTACCGAATTTGCTAAAACTTTTCTCTTACTCTTCATCGTTTACGCCTCTGCGGAGAGCAAAACCCACAAGCATGAAAGCGAAACCAATCATAAGTAAAATCGGAACTATCCACCACAAAGTACCTGTCTGCGGAAGAGAGGGATTGGACGAAGTTGTGGGCGTGCTTGAATCGGTTGAAGGTGTTGAAGGATTGGTACCATTCGTTGTATCGGTATCTGTATCTGTGCCCGTATCAGTTTCTGTGTTTGTGTTAGTATCTGTATCAGTGTTTATATCCGTATCGGTACTTGAATCAGTATCGCTATCAACTTTTGTGTTGGTAATGATAAATGTTCCACCCTCGTTAGTTACCGTTACGGTGTAACCGTCAACAGGCGTTTCAGCTATTGTCCAATCGCTGTTTTCATCAAGATTGTTCCAGATATGATACCAATTATTCTCTTCGCTAAGCTGAACGGTATCATACAAAGCTCCGTCTTTTAAAAGGTTAACCTCAACAGATTTTGGACGTTCGCTCTCAAAGCCTGCATAATTCCACTTTTTGAGAACACTTCTTGATACGAAACTATCGGTCGATGTGTCTGTATCGGTAGTAATTTCCTCGCACTCACCCTTTGGATATGATGTAACGGAATGAATGTAACTGTTCGTTTCGGAATCGTAATTCGGAAGCGAAACAATGTAAGGAGCAACGGTATATTTGCGGTTTTCAAAAATTATTTCTTCGGAAACCACGAGATACATACCTTGTTTTAGATTACTTGAAGAAAAAACAAGCTCACCGTCCGAGTTTGTTTGTCCGTTTTCGGTTGGTGTAATGTTGTCAAGCATGGCATATCCAAAAAGTGTTTGGGCGAGTGCTTGATAATTCTTACCTGCATCGTTGACATCAACGGGATAATTCTTGAAGTCACCTGCAAGAGAGAATAATCCGTTGCCACCGATATCCGCAACATAATAAATATCAAACTTAGCGTTCGGGATTTTTATGCCGTCGTAGGCATACACAATATTCAATGTTACTTTTTCATCATCGTAGGCGGCATTGGCATTCAAGCCCTGAACCGAAAGCATAATAATTAACAAAACTAAAACAAATGCTGTAAAAAATTTTTTTAAACATTTCATTTTAATCCCCCCTATTTTCTTCTTCTCTCAGTTAAGAGAAGAACAGATATAAAAATCAAGAAAATCGGCACTGCAACGATAGGTGCTACAACTAACGGCTCTATCTGCACTGCATCTGCCGTTACACGGACTGTATTTTCCATTTCTTCATTTGGAACTCGTATCCCCCTCACAAGAAGTCTGTGCGTATTTACACCGTACGGTGTGCATGTTACAAGTGTACAATAGTCGACACCGTCTACTATTTTTAATTCGTTGGTATCGTCGGGTTCAACTATCAATATTTGGTCAATTTCATAAGTAAGAGTTTGATCAAGCACATTTATTGTAAATGTATCTCCCTCACGAAGTCTGTCAAGATTTGTAAAAAGCTTCGCACTGGGCAAACCTCTGTGCCCCGACAATACGCAGTGAGTTCCTTCGCCGCCGACAGGGAGGCTTGTCCATTCAAGGTGTCCAACACCTACCTGTAAAATTGAGCTGTCAGTACCGTGATATATAGGAAGTCGGCAGTCTATGCACGGAATTTCTAT
>JBGVDU010000018.1:0-1758 GCA_045119555.1 Acutalibacteraceae bacterium
TTGTAAGACCTCCTCTTGCAAACATAGATACATTGGTAATAGTTGTTTCAACGTGCGAGCCCGCACCGAATACGCTTGTAATCGACAAAATGACTGCGGCAGCCTTCAATAAGGATATCACTCCCGTGATTGTGGTTTCAAAATCCGATTTGGCTTCCGCAGAGAAAATAAAAGAGATTTATACTCTTTCGGGAATTAAAACAATAGAATTTTCAACCGCCGATAACCGTGGACTTGAGGAAATCCGCAGTCTGATTGTCGGTAAAGTGACGGCATTTACGGGAAATTCCGGTGTGGGAAAATCATCGCTTTTAAATGCCTTGTTCCCGAACTTGGAGCTTGATACGGGCGATATCAGCAAAAAGCTCGGCAGAGGCAGACATACAACACGTTCCGTTGAATTATATAAAATCGACGGCGGCTACGTTGCCGATACTCCAGGATTTTCAACGGTTGATTTGCAGAGATATGAAATTATAGAAAAAGATAATCTGAAATTCGCTTTCCCCGAGTTTGAACAGTATTTCGGGCAATGTCAATTTAATTCATGCAATCACCTCTGCGAAAAGGGCTGTGCCGTGGTTCGTGCGGTTGAAGAGGGGAAAATTGCCAAGTCACGCCACGAAAGCTTTGTTGCAATGTACAACGAGGTAAAGGATTTGAAAAAATGGTAAATTCAAAAAATCGCTGTGTCATAGTAGCCGCATCTCCGCAGACGAATGTTTCATTTATAAAATCGCAAATTAGTGAGAATGATTTCATCATCTGTGCGGACGGCGGAGCGGATAAGCTTGCGGAAACGGGAATAACTCCCGATTGGATTATAGGTGACCTTGATTCTTCGAGTAATTATGCTCATTTTGAAAACACAAACGTCACGGTGCTTCCGACACAAAAAGATGATACCGATACAATGTACTGTGTGAAAAAGGCACTTGAAAAAGGTTTTAAGAGCTTTCTTTTTCTCGGTGCAACAGGAGGAAGAATAGATCACACGTTAGCTAATTTGTCTGTTCTTCTTTATCTGAAAAAAAACAACGCAGTCGGAATTATATCCGATGAATTTGCCGATACGTTTCTTTTAAATATAGGTGACAATGTTTTTGAAAATGTTAAGGGAAGAACAATTTCGGTAATGCCATTCGCAAGCGATAGTGTGCGGCTTACCTATAAGGGAATGATGTATCCTCTTGAAAACGCCGTTGTCAAAACAGAATATCCGTTCAGTATTAGTAATGTTGCGGTTTCAGATACAACCGTAATAACGCTCCACAGCGGCACAGCATTAATTGTATTGCCGAGAAAAGAATGGTGTTAAATTGTAAAGCAAAATAATTTGCTGTAATTTATACATTTATTGTATGAATCGAGTAAAAAATAAAAAACAAAAAGTATCAGATGATGATAACCGTCAGATACTTTGGGGAGAACCACTGTCAGCAGGTTCTCCCCGTTCAAACCGCATGAAAGTGCAAAAATCCTTTAGTGCCCCTCTCCGCTGAGTGGAGTATAAAGAGTTTCGCCGCTTGCGAGCGGCGACCAAAGACGCTGTCTTTGGAATCTGCAAGCTTTTGAAAAAGCTTGAGCAAAACTTTAAGTAGGGGAAATCAAAAAACTAAAACAAAAAGCAAACAAAAACAAAGGCGGTCGCAAGGTCGCCGATATGAAAGCGAGCGACTTGAAGCCCGAAGGGCTTCACCCAGAGCGAGCGGCAAAGGACTAAAGTAGACAGACAAAAGTTCGCCGTAACGAAACGGG
>JBGVDU010000019.1:0-3917 GCA_045119555.1 Acutalibacteraceae bacterium
TGAGAATATTTTCCTCTTCCGTCTGATTTTCATCACTCTTATCGGACTTTTTCTTTTTGGAAGATTTTTTCTCGGTAAAATCATTTTCCGATGAATTACCGCCGTTTGCGTAGGTATCTGTAAAATTTCTGCTCATTCAAACACACCTCCGATAGATATTATTCCACCAAGGCATATTCTCATACATTTTACATTATACCATTATTAACAAAAACAAACAAGATAATTACCGAAAAAAGTTTTATAAAGAAAACTCAACGTATAAAAAAACGAAGCTATTTAAGAATTGTGCAGGTTCCTTTTATGAAATTAATATTAAATAAAAATGTGAATATTATTAAAACATAGAATTTGAATGAAAATATAGCCTTATTTTTCTTTAAAGCAATTATAACAGTAAAAAAATAATGTATTCTTATTGCTATGATTTAAGATATCGCCGTATAAATCAAGCTTTTACGGTATTTTCTTAAAAGTATAAATATTTTTTATTTTTTGGAGGTATTTTATTTTATGCAAAACATCATAATGGTTGCGGCAGTGGCTCTGCTTGTAATGTGCTCTGCATTCTTCAGCTCCATGGAAACAGCCATTAACTCAGTCAGTCGTGCAAGAATCCAACACATGGACGAAAAAGGCATTAAGGGCTGCAAAACGGTACTCAAATTTTTAGATGAGTACGACAAGGTTATAACCACCCTTTTGATTGGCAACAATATTGTAAATATCAGTGCTTCTTCAATCGCAACCGTGCTTTGTACAAATATTTTCGGAAACTACGGTGCGGCTATAAGCACAGGTGCACTCACTTTGATTATTCTCACCTTCGGCGAAATAGTTCCGAAGTGTTACGCTAAACAAAACAGTGAAAGGCTTGCAACAAAGTATTCTTCTCTGATTTATTCCTTACTGATTTTGTTTACACCGTTGTCTATAATGTTTCTTAAAATTACATCTCTTGCATCTAAGCTGACAAACAGCGGAAATGATACTCCTTCCGTTACGGAGGATGAACTTAAATATATAATCGAATCCATCGAAGAAGAGGGCGTTTTGGAGGAAGCCGAAAGCGAAATGGTTCAGTCTGCTCTTGAATTCGATGAAAAAACCGTTTTGGAAATTATCACTCCGCGTGTTGACGTAGTTTCGATTGATGTTGATGACAGTATTGAAGATATAACGAATATTATTGTTAGCGAAAGATTCTCCCGTATTCCCGTTTATCGTGACAGCATTGACAATATTATAGGCATACTTCACACAAGGTATTATCTTGAGGTTTTGTCACGAAATGAAACGCCCGATATTGAAAAGCTCATTCAGCCCGCTTATTTTGTTTATAAAACAAGAAAGCTTTCGGCTTTGCTTGCAGATTTCAAGAGAAAGAAACTGCATATTGCAGTTGTTTCCGATGAATACGGCGGAATGATGGGCATTGTAACAATGGAAGACCTGCTTGAAGAGCTTGTAGGCGACATTTGGGACGAGGACGAGGAAATTGAGCTTCAATGCAAAAAAATCTCCGATAACTGCTACGAAGTCAGCGGAGATATGCAGCTTGACGATTTGTTGGATTTGTTTGATATACCGCAAAAAGATGTTGAAACGACAAGTCACTCTGTCGGCGGATGGGTTTTTGAACATCTCGGAATTATTCCCGAGGAAAATCAAGAGCTTGAGCTGAACGGACTTACCGTAAAGGTTGTGGGCGTAACGGATAAGAGAATTAATAATCTTATTATCAAAAAATCGCCTGCATCAAGCAATGACGAGGCTTAATCAAAAATAATTATGCTTATTAAATACCAAAGTCAAATACGGAATTAAATTCCATTTCTTATATATGATAATCTCCGCATAAATTTATTCACCGTTGCTAAAAATAGTAACGGTGATTTTTTATGAGGAAATTTGCACAATATGCACTTGTATTTGCAATCGGCGGTGTGAGTTACGGAACATTGGAAATCTTATGGCGACAATACACACACTGGAGTATGGTTATCGCAGGCGGAATATGCTTTTTATCAATGTATATTACCTACAATAACAATCCTAATATGAACTTTCTCTTTCGTGCCATGATAGGCTCATTGATTATTACGTCCGTTGAGCTTGTGTTCGGATGTATCTTCAATATTTGGCTTAAAATGAACGTTTGGGATTATTCACGTTTTCGATTTAATCTTTGGGGACAAATCTGCTTACTTTACAGTGTTCTGTGGGGGTTATTGGCAATGCCTGTTTCCGTTCTCTGTATAAAGCTGAAACAAGTTTTGAACAGACCGAAAAAGCCTGTTCATGCAAGATAATACTAAGCATCAATAGCATCAATAAAAAACGGGTAAAGCTTGGGAGATAAAATCCGCAATACATCGTCAGAAATACTCTAAGGGAATCTGCCCTCCTGCGTTTTTCTCCTTTTCTTGCAGAATTTCTTTCTCTCCTTCAAACGATATTTAGTATCAGAAATCATAAAAAACAGTTGGAAAGAGTAAACTCTCCAACTGTTTTTGTTTTGCTTATTGGTTACGCGGCAGGCGTGACTTCGCCGCCACCCGTGACATCGCCACCTGTGACATCTCCTCCGGTTACGTCACCGCCTGTAACATCTCCGCCTGTGACATCTCCGCCTGTGACATCACCACCCGTGACGTCACCGCCCGTGATATCACCGCCTGTTACGTCACCACCTGTAACATCTCCGCCGGTAGTATCGCCATTTGACGGAACCGTACTTTCGGGGACGTAGCTGCCATCATCAAAGCTGCTGTTGCCCGAATCGCCGTTCTCGCCGACATAACTTTCATCATAATACGAAGCTGTTTCATCATAAGAGGTGTAATCCTCTTGACTACTTGTATTGTCGTAATTATCGTCATTATAGTAGTCGTAATAATAATCGGAATGTGAAGTTACTGTTTGCTCGCTTACCGTGTTTTGAGCGTTAGCCGCAGAAAGCTCGCCCCATGTCTGATATTCTGTATTAAAGCCCGAATGATATGTGCAGTATTCGGGAAGATTGCTCGCATTATAGTAACCGTAATGTCCTGCACCGCAGTTAGTATTTGCAAGCAAGCCTGTAACAGGGCAATACTGTGCAACTATCAAATCATCGGGGAATTCATATTCCTTATGCTCTTTACCCTGCAAATACTGTTCCATAAGAACTTTCCAGAGCTTTGTTGCGATTGTGGTATCGGGAACGGTTGCAGGAGTATCGTATCCTACCCAAATAGCCGCCGCCGCATACGGTGAATTACCGCAGAACCAGCTCGCATAGTCGGCATCGGTTGTACCCGTTTTACCGATAATATCCCAACCGTCTATTCTTGTTTCACCCGCATTTGTACTGTGGCTTGTCTGAATGTTGTAATGAAGCAAGCGGTTCATAATAGCCGCTGTTTCCTTTGTTAAAGCCTGAACAGGGTCCTGCTCTCTGTTATCTATGATAACATTATCTTCCGCATCGGTTACATAGTAGTAGGTGTAAGGCTTGTAGCATTTACCGCCGTTACCGAGCAAGGTATAAGCGTTGCACATTTCTCTTACGGTTACACCGCCGTTGAAACCACCGATTGAAAGACCCGCTGTATTCTGTGAGTCGATTTCAAAATTAAGGTGTGACCAGCCAAGCTTATTTGTAACATAATCATAGCTGTATCTTACACCGTCCTGTCCGTTCGGATCTACCAAATCAACAAGAACGTTAGCAACTGTTGCGTTGGCGGAAATTTCGATAGCATCGGGCAGAAGCATATCGCCGCTGTAACTCATATACCAGTTGTTAGGACCTGCCGCACCCGTATCTGCAAACCAGTTATCGAGCGGTACGTCATGTACGATAGACGAATAATACAGGTTGCCGTTATCAATGGCAAGCGGATAAGCCGATACACCCTTGATTGTAGAACCCG
>JBGVDU010000020.1:0-16182 GCA_045119555.1 Acutalibacteraceae bacterium
AGTCTCAGTTTTTCTTTATATTCGGGCTTATCTATGGAATTTCTGATTAAAATTTTCGATGGTGTATCGTAATAAACACTGCAAACCGTAGTTCGATAAAACTTATCCTTTTCGATGTAATCACCTGCCGCTGCGATTATAGCCTCACGCTGGGATGCGGTTAGCATATACTTTTTTTCGTATCTTTTAAAAATACTCTGAAAATCAGCCATAAGATTACTCCCTTTTCAATTCTTTAATTATATGATACACCTTTAACTTAAATTTAACCTAAGCCGCAACCTTAATTTAACTTTAAATTTTTTTGATGTTCTCCGCAAAAAAAAGACAAGACCAACGCTTAAAATCGGTCTTGTCTTTTTCGTATATCCGATGTCTTAAACTCTTTTCTTTCTAAGATATGAGCCTTTCGGAATCTCTCTGTCTGTTTTCAGATAAAGCTTTTCCATAGCATGCGGTGTACTCTCTACAAGCTCTCCACGCTCATTTTTTATTTCCAGAGCCTTCACCTCAAAGGACATTCCGCCGGGCGGAAGAATATCGAGCATATCACCGACAAAAAACTTGTTTCTTTGAGTGATGATATTATAATCCGAACCGCTTTCCTCGCACATTGCAACAACGTCATACTCACGGATATATCCGCCGTTTCCCGTAACCTGACCCGGCTCAGAGCCGAAGAAAAAGCCTGTGTTGTACTCTCTGTGGCTAACCTTGTTGACTTCCTCCTTAATCCACGGAGCAAGCTTATAATTTTCTCCAAGTCTGATATAATCTTTCACGGCATTGCTGTAAGCATTCGTAATAACGGAGGTATAATAAGAGGACTTCGCTCTGCCCTCGATTTTAAGACTTGTAACACCTGCTTCAAGCAACTCGGGAATATGCTCTATCATACACAAATCCCTTGAATTGTAAAGGAAAGTACCATTATCGTTCTCTTCAACGGGAAAATACTGTCCCTCTCTGTTCTCCTCGTAGAGGTGATATTTCCAACGACACGGCTGTGCACAGTCACCACGGTTTGCATCTCTGCCCGTCATATAGCTTGAAATCAAGCATCTGCCCGAAAACGAAACGCACATTGCACCGTGAACGAATACCTCAATCTCCAAATCATCGGGAATCCTTGCTCTTATCTCGGCAATTTCGGTAATTGTCAATTCTCTTGCAAGCACTACCCTTTTTGCACCCATATTATAAAAAGCATTCGCCGTTGCATAGTTCACGATTCCTGCCTGCGTTGAAACATGAATTTCAACCTTTGGTGCGTATTTTTTTGCAAACTCCATAACACCCAAGTCGGCAATAATGAACGCATCCGCACCTAAATCCTGTGCGGTAGACATAAATTTAGGCAAGCTCTCAAATTCCTTGCTTCTCGGCAATGTATTGCAGGTGATGTAAACCTTTACACCCTTTTTATGTGCGTATTCAATGCCCTTTGCAAGGTTCTCATCATTAAAATTTTTGGAAGCAGTTCTCATACCGAACTGCTCTCCTGCCAAGTAGACTGCATCCGCCCCAAAATTCACGGCAGACATTAAGCATTCCAAGTCACCTGCAGGTGACAGTACCTCATATTTTTTATTCATAAAATCCTCCGAATGTTATGGTTAAATAAGCTATCCGCTCAATAAAATTACATTGCAAAGCTCGCAAACTTTTAAATAAATTTCCAACTCCGCATTTCTGCACAGAACATTTTACTTTTTAAACGGCACCCACAGATAACCGTAGGTGCCGTGCTGTTTTAAAAATTCAAACAAAGCTCAATAAGCTTTTCTTTACGCTTTATCAGTTAAGTCCTGCCAATGTCATATTGTAGTTATGGTCGGCGATTGTTGCGGCATAGTAAGCCTCTGCCTCGCTGTCCTCGGTTGCCGACTTATGACAGAAGAAGTAGTAATTTGTATCTGCAGGATAAAGTGCCGCCTGAATTGCATCCATACCCGGGTTACAGGTAGGACCTGCCGGCAAACCTTCTATCTTGTAGGTATTATAGCTGCTCTCGAAATTATCGGGTGCAGTATTCTGCTTATACGGATAATATATTGTCGGGTCAGAACCAAGCGTACCGTTAATATTTTCACCGTAAGCCGTATAACCGTCTGTTTCCAATGTGGAAAGTCTGTTGTGCAATACGGAAGAGATTATATACATATCCTCTGTATCCGCAGCCTCAGCCTGAATCATCGACGCCAAAATCATAACCTCGTCCATTGTCATGCCCTGTTTTGCCGCCTGTTCTTCAACAGTAAGCTTTTCATACTTCTTTGTATTTTTATCGTCAGTATCGGTATCAACAGCCTCGGACTGGGATTCATCATCTGTAATCTCTATTCTTTGCTTTGTATAATAAAGCCTTGTTTCATAGTTGTTAAGGAAACGATAGATTGTAGTTACAGCACTTTCTCCCTGATAAAACTCATAGGTATCCGGGAAGAGATAACCCTCAAGCTTGTAATAAACACCCGACAGGTTGCTTCTGCCGTTGGTAAGGAAAGTAAAATCCTCATCAAACTGGTCAGAATTGCAAAGCTCCAAGAACTCGTCCTTGTCGCAAACACCGTTTTCGCTTAGGATATCTGCAATTTCAAGCACTGTCATACCCTCGGTAAACTGAAGGGTTACAGTATCTACTCTGTTGCTGTTGGTCTGGAGGTAGTTTATGATAGCCTCGTAGTCCATATCATTTTCCATTTCAAATGAACCCTGTGCAAACTCGATATCCTCCGACTTTGTAAACTTAGTATAAAGCTTAAAATAAGAACCGTTACTGATTACACCGTTTTCCAAAAGAATGTCGGTAACAGTATCAAGATCCGCATTTTCGGGAATCTGAACAATGGCAGTTGCCTCTTCTCCTCTGCTTCGTCCAAGCAAATCATTAATACCTACAAGCAGGAATTCCGCAAGGAAAACACCGAGAATTACCACCATTACAAGCCAAAGAACTTTGAAAACACAGCCGTTTTTCTTTGCCTTCTTCTTCTTTCGCTTACGCTCCGCCTTTAAAGCCTGCTTACGGCGTTTCTCCTCTTCCTTCTCCGACTTATAATAGTCGTCATCATCGGGATCATCGGGCAAAATGATATTGTCGGATTTTCTCGACGGAATTGAGTCTGAAGTATCGTTTGGCTCAGTATCATCGGGAAAAATCATCTCGTCATCAGCATCGTCCGAAAAATCGTCACTTATATTAAGATTAAAGCTCTTTACCTTATTGCGTCTGTTGCTGTCAAGCTGCTTTTCAAGCTGCTCTTCATTTGAATGTAATTCATCACTCATATCAACAGTTCCTTTCAAAACATTTACCAATTTATTTTTTGCCTGTGCGTCTGATGTATCTGTCGGTAACAATCATATCGACAGGGCGGTCATAGTAACCGTGCGGAAGCTTCCACTTTATGCAGTTGCTGTAACACAAGCCTACCGTTTCTCCCCCGAACTTTGCGAGAAATCGGTCATAATAGCCTTTTCCGTAGCCAAGACGATAACCCTCGGCATCAAAGCTAAGCCCCGGAACAATGCACAGACCCTTTGAAAAATCAGTCACAATTTTGCAGCGTTCCTCAACAGGCTCCATAACTCCGAACGCTCCCGGCTCTAAGTCGTCCATACTTTTGATATAGTAGAAAGCCATATCCCTTGTGTCTTTAATGCACTTAGGCACGGCAACTCTTTTGCCGTTCGCCCATGCCGCTCTTATAAGGGCAAAGGTATCTACCTCTATATCTTTGGAAACGTATGTAAAAACAGTTTCGCAAGACGCATACTGCCTTAATGTTAAAAATCTGCTCTGAATTTCGGAATCCATATTCAGCTTAACCTTTTCGGGCATTGTGCTTCTTTTATTTTTAAATCCGTTGCGAAGGTCGGATTTTACCTCTCTAATATCATTCACGGGCATTGCATCGACTTCCTTGTTTTATCCGATATTTCCTGTCCGCACAGCTTTTCGGCAATAAGCAAGCCGAATTCAAGTGCCGCACCTGCACCCTTGCCTGTAATAAATTTTCCGTCGGCAACTGCAAAATCTCCCGTTGACTCCGTACCGTAGAGGTCTTTTTCAAAGCCGGGGAAGCATGTAGCCTTTTTACCTGCAAGCAAATTCTTATGTCCGAGAATTGACGGTGCCGCACAGATTGCACAAACATACAAATCATTTTCAACAGCGTAGTCAATGTATTCCTGCACAACAGGTGACTTCTCGAGGTTCAATGTTCCGGGCATTCCGCCGGGAAGGATAACCGCTTCAAGATTTTCCTTTGTAACCTCACTGTCGGTGATATCGGCAACAACAGGCACATTATGAGAACTTGTGATGACCTTATCCCCAACACCTACCGTTTTAACCTCAACACCGCATCTGCGTAAAATATCAACAGGTGCAAGAGCCTCTGTTACTTCAAAGCCTTGAGCCAAAAATACATATACCATAACACTGTCTTCCTTTCATTATACATATTATAACAATAAATAACAATTATAAATGATAAAATTTTTTAAATTTTTAAAAATATTTATAAAAAACTCATTCCAATGTCAAGCCGAAATAAATATTTTTTCTCAATATATCAAAATCAACGCTTGAATTAAGCGGTTTAATCATTGCAAAACGATTTTTTTCGATCGAATCGGCTAACAAAAATTTGTTCTCATAAGCGGTATTAAAATCCAAACGAACAGTTAGCTTTTTGCATTGAGTTGTATCGGCTATAAATGCCAAGTATTCCCCAAGCTTCTCACTCGGGCACACAAGCTCGGTCACAAAAGCTTCCGTATTCTTGCAGTCTTTCAAATTGTTTTCAATTTCAAAATATATTGCATATCCGTCATTTGAGTAAATAAATCTTGCACCGTAAAAAGTATTGTACAAAGTACTGTATTTTATATGTGCCTTGTCAAATTCGATATGCGGAAATTTTGAAAAGTGCTGTTCTCTCATGTCGTAAAAATCAACAAAGTCACAGCTTGCAAAATCACTCTTCATTTCATTTGGGATATATTTTTTCAGCTTATTCAAGCTTACCGAACAATCCGCAGTTCCGAAGCACTCCGAGAAACCGTTTGTTTTATAAAACTCATAAAGTGTTCCTTTTGCAGGCAAAAGCGATATAAAATCCTTATCGTTTTTCTTTGCGAAATCGACGGCTGTGTTTATTAAATTTCTCATAATTCCACGGTTACGGTAACTCGGCAGTGTTGAAGCCGCATAAAGATAATAACCGCTCAGGTTGTAAACCTTTCCCGTTATACCGCACTCAAGCAGATACAGGGACGCTGTTATTTTTTGACCGTCACAGGCAGTAAAGCACACCGCTTTTTCAAACATGTTGTTGAAAAAAAGATTAACCGCCGCTTTTTCCTCCCCGAAGGAGATTGTCCATAAATCAACAAGCTGAGATTTATCGCCGTTAAAATCATCAAAAACATTATAGCTTATCATGGCTTAACTCTTGAACTTACAGACATACTTTTCAAGCAGAATTTCGGGCTTATACGAAAGCTTGGCTTTTCTCAAACCTTCAATCCCCAAATCCTCTTCACGGTTGATGTACTTATAACCACGATTCATCAAATCATTGGAAAAAGTCTGATTTACCACGGTGTATGCACCTTGATAGCTTTCAACGGCTTTTTCGTAATGCACAACAACCATATCCTCAAAAACCTCTTCACCTATCGTCATTGCAACAGGCTCGCCGTCAACTTTTATCAGACCGCCGAAGAAGCCAAGCTCATCAAAGTGATTTACACTTTCTTTAATGGAGCAATATTCGCTGTGCAAATCGTCTATCAAGCCGCAGCCTTTTTCATAACACCACTTTTTTGCGACCTGCTTTGCCTGCAAGAGATTATCGGCATTAAGACTTTCATATGTCCAATCGTATGTTTTGCCAAATCTTGCAATATGGTTACGCTTGCTGTGGTACTTGCCGCCTTTTAACAATGCTAAATCCTCGGAATTATATATATACTCCCAATTATCCCTGTCGGGCTCGCTTTCAAAGGCATTGTCGTAAAGCTTTTGCAGTAATTCGACTTTATCCTGTGTAAGTCCGACAAAGGTAGGATTCAAAGCGTTTTCTTTGCAGTATTCAAGCACCGCATCTATTGAATTTTTTATCTCACTCTCGCTTGTTCCCTGTGCATAAACGGGAAAAGAAAAGCTTCTTTTTTTGCCGAAGCCGTAGGAAATCAAAAGCATGTTATTGTATCTGCAAATTTGTATTTCATACTTAACTCGCCAAATAAAAAGCGTTCCGAAGCTAAAGCTGTAAACTAAATTCTTCCCCGACCTTACTATTTTGTCAACCCATTCTTTATCTTCAATTTTAGGGGGATTAAAAGCTAACATTAATTACAAAATCTCCTCTGCCAGTTTAAAAATATCACCTGCAATGCTTTCAATGCTTCTCGGCTTATCGCCGTCGTTGCAACGGACAATTCGCCAGCCTAATCTGTCTGCGGCATAGAGAGCCGATTCTCTGCATTGCTTTAAAAACTCAACATTGCTTTCGTGGATATCTTTTTTTGTTTCGTCCCCGTTATATCGTGCTGAAAGCAGTTTTTGAGAAACCTCAACCGCCATATCGAGGTAAATTACCATATCGGGCTTAGGGACGCAAAGCTTTGCATACTCGAAATCCTCTATCCAATCAAGGAAAGTATTCCACTCGTTTTTTTGTAATTTACTCGTTTGATAAATAGCATTGGAGGTAGCGTACCTGTCGGCAACAAAAAGGCCTCCGTTGTCGTAATCCTTCTTCCAATTTTTCAGAAATCCCGCACATCTGTCAACGGCATAAAAGGTAGATGCCGCATAGGCATTAACGCCGCTCGGGTTATCTGAAAATTCGCCGCCCAAATACATTTTCACCAAAGCAGACGAGGGACTGTCGTAATCGGGAAAGCTGAGCTTTGTGTAAGTCTTTCCCTCATTTTTGAGCCTTTCGCACAGCAAAGCCGTCTGAGTAGCTTTTCCGCTGCCGTCAAGCCCCTCTATAACTATTAGCTTTCCTCTCATTTACAAAATCATTCCTTTAAAACTTAAAAAATCTTACTTAACCGCAAATTTTTCCCGCATTTCATTTGCTTTTCCGCAGGACATTTTTCCCTCGGGGCAGGCACCAAAAAGGCACGCAGGCCCTGCCTTTTTGAAAAGGTGCGGAGCAATCGGTTTAACGAGTGCAAGCATTTGCTGTGCTACATCTCGGATTTCCCACTGTGCTCTGTTACAGCATCTGTGCTCGAAGAAATTCATCAAGCTTCTTGCGTTAAAGGTGCATATAATTTTCGTAGTGCAGGCGTTCGGCAAAATGAATCTTGCATCTTCATTTGCAAGCTTCTCGAATGCTGAGCATGTTTTCTTGTCAATCGCTTTAAACAATTCGATAATTTCCTTATCGGATTTTGAATCAATGTCACCAAGCTGAGTTTTGACAGACTCGTTCTCGCTTGATAATTTTTTGATACTCTGCACCATCAGTGCATCTCTTACATCAACATAAGCCTTTGCTTCAAGCTCGATTGCCTTGTTGTACTTTTCGAGCAGCTCAGGATTTTCTGCTATTGACGGCGGTGTTACAAATTCAAACGTACTTCCGTCAACGTATCTCTGCGACTGCTGGCTGTAAGATGCTATTCTGTGTCTTACAAGCTGATGTGAACAGGCTCTTGAAATGCCCTCTATTCCAAACGTAAAGGTTACATGCTCAATCGGACTTTCATGCCCGATATCTGCAAGCATTTCCACAAAAGCGGAGGTTTTTTCCTCCGTTAAACCGTCTTTAATTGTTTCTATATCACTCTTTGAATAGCAAAGCTTTGCCGACATAGCAACAGTTTGCTCGGGTAAAGGTGTATGTGTAAGCAATGTTACTTTAGCGGACATCAGTCCTCACCGTCCTCTTTAATTGATTTTTCTATAATAATTTGAATAATATATTCTTCAAAGCATTACCGTTTAAACTCCGCCAACGAAGTCCGTAAACTTTAAAAAAGATTAAATGTTTGTTTATTTGTGATATGCGTAATCAAAAGGGCACACATATACATTAGTAATTATAGCACAAAACGACAACTGCTGACAATATTGCATTGCTGTAAATTTTCGCAGATATACTAATTAAGTTTGTAGAAATTGACACGTTTGTTTTTTGAATTAAACATATTTACAGCCAAAAAATTATTGACATTTACCGAAAAGAGTTATATAATCAAAAACAGTTAGGCTGTGATAAGAAGAGTTACTGCGTTTACGATTCAGAGAGAAAACGGTTGGTGCGAGTTTTTTGGTTAAATCGGTAACAGCCACCTTGGAGCCTCCGTGCGATGAGTACGGCGTACTTCTGCGTTAAGGAATTTTGAGTGATATGCAAATTCGCACCTGCGGCTTTTATTTTTTTGCATATAAACAGGGTGGTACCACGGTAAATTATCGTCCCGTAAGGCTTGTTCGCTTTACGGGATTTTTTGCTGTATCGGAAAGAGCAGTTTAAAACTTAAAATTCCGCACTTTATCAAGTCTATTATTTAAAAATGTATAAGGAGAATTTTTCAACTATGGAATGGACAGGCTTAAATGAACTTAGAGAAAAGTATTTGTCATTCTTCGAGTCAAAGGGTCACTTGCGTTTGAAGAGCTTTCCGCTCATTCCACCAAAGGACGACAACAGCCTGTTGCTTATCAACTCGGGTATGGCACCGATGAAAAAGTATTTTACAGGTGAGGTAACTCCCCCACGCAAGAGAGTTACAACTTGTCAGAAATGTATCAGAACACCCGATATCGAGCGTGTAGGTATTACAGCACGTCACGGTACATATTTTGAAATGCTCGGCAACTTCTCTTTCGGCGATTACTTTAAAGAGGAAGCTACTACTTGGGCATGGGAATTCTTTACAGAGGTTCTCGAAATGCCTAAGGAAAAGCTCTACGTTTCTATTTACGAAAACGACGAGGAAGCTTTCAAGATTTGGACAGAAAACCGTGGAGTAGACCCGTCACACATGGTTCGTCTTGGTAAAGAGGACAACTTCTGGGAGCACGGCTCAGGTCCTTGCGGCCCTTGCTCCGAAATTTATTTCGACAGAGGCGAAGAAAAGGGCTGCGGCAAGCCCGACTGTGCAGTCGGCTGTGACTGTGACCGTTTTGTTGAGGTTTGGAACCTTGTATTTACTCAGTTTGACAGTGACGGCAAGGGTACTTATGCCCCACTCGACCACCCGAACATCGACACAGGCATGGGTCTTGAAAGACTTGCTTGCGTAATGCAGGGTGTAGACAACCTCTTCCTTGTTGATACCGTTCAAAACATTATGAAGCATATCAGCGAGATTACAGGCGTTAAATACGGTGAGGACGACAAAAAGGACATTTCTCTCCGTGTTATCACTGACCATATCCGTTCAACTACATTTATGATCGGTGACGGTGTAATGCCTTCCAATGACGGACGTGGTTATGTACTCCGCCGTTTGCTCAGAAGAGCCGCTCGTCACGGACGTTTGCTCGGCGTAAAGGAGCCTTTCCTCTACAAGGTTTGCTCAACTGTTATTAAGGAAAACGAGGGTGCTTATCCCGAACTTCGTGAGAAAGAGGACTTCATCACAAAGCTTATCAAAGTTGAGGAAGAAAACTTCTCAAAGAATATTGACCAGGGCATGGTACTTCTCAACAACATAATGGATTCGCTCGATTCAAATACATTCAGCGGTGACGATGCGTTTAAGCTCAGCGACACCTACGGCTTCCCAATCGACCTTACAAAGGAAATTGTTGCCGACAAAGGATTTACCGTTGATGAGGACAGATTTAAGGAACTTCTTGCTGAACAAAAGAAGAGAGCAAGAAACGCTCGCAAAAATGCAGGTGCAGATGCGTGGATCAGTGATTCAACAGATCTTTCCGACGTTGCAAAGACAGAGTTCGTAGGCTACACAGCTTTTGAAAACGATGCAAAGGTTCTCGCTCTTGTTAAGGACGGCGAAAGAACAAATGCAGTTTATGAGGGTGACGAGGCTATCATCATTCTCGATAAAACCTCATTCTATGCAGAAAGCGGCGGACAGGTAGGCGACACGGGTGTTATCTCCTGCGACGACTTCACAGCCGAGGTTGTAAACACAACTAAGGATAACAACGGAATCTTCTTCCACACAGCTAAAATCACAAAGGGTATGGCAAGCACGGGTGCTTGCGTAAAGGCTGAAATTGACGATGTTCGCCGTGAGAACATTATGAGAAACCACACTGCCGCTCACCTCTTGCAGGCGGCTTTGAGAGAGGTTCTCGGCACACACGTTCAGCAGGCAGGTCAGCTTGTAACAGACGACAAGCTTCGTTTCGACTTCACTCATTTCTCCGCTTTGACAGCAGAAGAACTTATTAAGGTTGAAAAGCTTGTAAATAACAAAATTTTTGACGCTATCGAGGTAACAAGCACAGAAATGCCGATTGAAGAGGCAAGAAAAATCGGTGCAATGGCTCTCTTCGGTGAGAAATACGGCGATATCGTAAGAGTAGTTAAGGCTGACGATTTCTCAATAGAATTCTGCGGCGGTACACATGTAAATAACACATCAAAGCTCGGTTTGTTCCACATTCGCACAGAGGCTTCCGCTGCCGCAGGTGTAAGAAGAATCGAAGCAGTAACAGGTCGTGGTGTGCTTAATTATCTTTCAAATGCTATCGGTATGATTCTTGAATCCGCTGACAACCTTAAGATTTCCAATCCGTGGGAGCTTGTTCAGGGCTGTGAGAAGATCGCAGAAACTCTCAAGGAGAAGGACAGAAAGATTGACGAGCTCAACAATAAGCTTGCCGCTAATATGGTTACAGATATCATCGCCAGTGAAAAGGTTGAAAACGGCGTAAGCATTTTCACAGGTGTTCTTGATGACGTTTCCGCTGATATGCTTAGAAATATTTGCGACAAGGTAACAGACAAGTACACAAACAGCGTAGTTGTTCTCGCCGGCAAGACAGACGGAAAGGGTACATTTGCTGTTTCCTGTACAAAGGATGCTGTTAAGAGCGGTGCTAAAGCAGGTGCTGTTGCAAAGGCTGTTGCTCAGCTTACAGGCGGTAACGGCGGCGGTAAACCCGAAATGGCTATGGCAGGTGCTAAGGATATTACAAAAATCAGCGATGCAATCGCTCAGGCTTACTCTATCGTTGCCGATATGGTTAAATAATTTCTGTTATTGTTGAAATTTTAAATAGATAAAAAACAACAAACACCGCAGTATCAATAAAGAACGATACTGCGGTTGATTTTTTACCAAAAAAACAAATATTTTTCAAAAACTTATGGAATTTTTTTCAAAAATGCTTTATAATAGGCTGTAACAGCATAGGTATGCCGCCGTAAATCAATTTATACTAAAATCTAATTAAAGTGTTTTTCTTAGAATTCAGTATTAGGCTGACGGTTATTCATCATGCTAAAAACAGAACATTTCGCTTCAATGCAGTTATTAACAGCTTTGAAGAAGAGGGGGATTTTTAAATTGAAAAAGTTACTGGCTATTTTGCTTTCTGCGGCTTTGATTGCACCGACTGCCGCAACGGCACTCAACGCTGACAATTCGGCAACAGGTATGAATAAATCATCACAATCCGCAGAGGTAACTCTTACGGGTGCAGATTTTACATCTTACAATATGTCTTCCTCGGGTGATGTTAAAGTCGGTTTTACTGCAAAATCGGGTGACATGATTACTGTCTATGTAAAAATTAAAAATACCGAAAATGTTTCCGGTTTATTCGGTGCTGTAAATTTTGACAAAACTGCGTTGATATATAAGGGATTTTCATCGGACTACGCAGACAACTATGCAAACAATCCGTCCTCGGGATATATTCTTTACAATATTTTATTCGACGAAAGCGGCACAAATCTAACCTCGGAAACTACCGTTGCCGAATTTTCTTTTAAAGCAAGAAAGGATATAAGCTCAGATGACGAGGTAATCAGTTTTTCCGTGAAGGAGTTTTATAACAGCACCCTCGTTGAATTAAGCTCCGACGGAAAAATCAGTTATAATGCCGTGAACACTACTGATAATTCAAACGATACAGACACATCTTCCGATACTTCTCACACGCACACTGTCGTTACAGACCCTGCCGTTGCTCCCACCTGTACCGAAGCAGGCTTGACCGAGGGAGCTCACTGCTCCGTTTGCGGTGAGGTTATAACGGCTCAGCAAACTGTTTCGGCGAAGGGACACACCTCCGTTAC
Organism: Acutalibacteraceae bacterium; assembly: GCA_045119555.1. Lineage (GTDB taxonomy): Bacteria > Bacillota > Clostridia > Oscillospirales > Acutalibacteraceae > RUG592. The sequence continues at coordinate 12,255 of JBGVDU010000020.1, forward strand.
AGATCCTGCCGTTGCTCCCACCTGTACCGAAACAGGCTTAACCGAGGGTGCTCACTGCTCCGTTTGCGGTGAGGTTATAACGGCTCAGCAAACTGTTTCGGCTAAGGGACACACATCCGTTACAGACCCTGCCGTTGCTCCCACCTGTACCGAAGCAGGCTTGACCGAGGGTGCTCATTGTTTCGTTTGCGGTGAGGTTATAACCCCACAAAGCACTGTTCCCGCAAAGGGACACAGCTATTCAGACGGAAAATGTTCCGTCTGCGGTAAGCTTGATCCCGATTACAATACAGACACTGATACTGATACCGATACCGATTCCGACACACCGCCTGCCTTCAAAGGCATTTACGGTGATTTAAGCGGTGATGAAAATATAACCGCCATTGATTCATACATTGTTTTAAGATACGTTGTATCTTACCATACCTTTACCGAAAATGATAAGATATTGGCAGACGTAAATTGTGACGGTATCATAAATACAATAGATTCACTTGAAATCTTACGTTACTCCGTCGGTTTCAGTACAGATTTAAAAATCGGGCAAGAGGTTGAATGATTCTCTATAAAAAAATTTATGAGGAAATAATATACTACCAATAAAATCGCTGAATTCGGTATCTTCAATCTTTTTCAAAGGCTTGACAAAAATTAAATATTCAACACAAAGCACCTCCGCTCACGATATTATTAAATCTGTGAGCGGAGGTGTTCCAACATTTATTATATTATCTTATCGAAAATCTTTCTGTTGATAAAGTTTTTCCTGTTTTTTCGTCAACCTCAAAAAGAATACAGTCCATTCTGCACTCCCCTGCTGCGAGGTCGAATCTTACAGGCATTTTATCTTTAAACTTTGCAATGGCAAGCTCTTTCTTCACTCCCAAAACAGAGTCGATAGTGCCCGTCATACCAACATCGGTTATATAGCCTGTGCCGTTTGGAAGAATTGCTTCATCCGCGGTCTGCACATGGGTATGTGTTCCGAAAAATGCCGTAACCTTGCCGTCGAGGTAATAAGCAAGTGCACGTTTCTCAGCCGTTGCTTCGGCGTGGAAATCTACTATTTTTATTTTGCAGTTTGACGTTTCCTCCAAGATTTTATCAATCGTCTTGTACGGGCAGTCAAGCGGTTCAAGGTACATTGTTCCCATGACATTAATAACACAAATGCTGTATTTAAGCATATCAATAACGGTATATCCCCTGCCCGGTGTCGTGCCGTTGGGATAATTCGCAGGGCGGATAAGCTCATGACATTCATCGTAATAGTCATAGCTTTCCTTTCTTCTGAAAGCGTGATTACCCGATGTAATCACATCTACACCGCAATCAAAAAGCTGTTTTGCGGAAGCAGGCGTTAAGCCGTTGCCGTCGGAAGAATTTTCACCGTTTGCAATTACGAAATCAATTCCTTTTAATTTTTTAAATGACGGAAGTGTTTTCATCAGAAATTTACAGCCAATCGAACCCACAACGTCACCTATGCACAAAATATTCATAAAAATCTACCTTTCAATCCAATACACATAACTATTCCGTATGGAGCATGTTATTGGGTAATTGTTTTTTATGAGAAAAATTAAGCTTCTGTTTACCTTACATTAAACAGTTTTCAGACATAACGTATATTATACACTCGATTTTTATAAAAGTCCAGTATCGTACACAAATCAATCGGATAAAAAACAGTCACAGCAATATTTTGTTTCTTGCCGTGACTGTTTGAATCTGATAAAAAATTACTTTGTTGCCAGATAGTCGTTAATCTTAGCCAATACATCATCAGCATTAAGACCGTGAACCATGCAAGCCTCCTCAAGAGATTCGCCGATTGAAGACGGACAGCCTACGCAGTGCATACCGCAATCCATAAGTACAACTGCAATTCCTCTGTCAAACTGAAGCATTTCTCCCATAGTTGTCTGCTTTGTAATTTCCATAGTTATATCCTTTCCACTGTTTTACAGTTATAAATTAATTTTTCTAAAACCGCAAATTGCAATCTTAACAGATATATTATACCCTATTTAGGCAAAAAAGTATAGACTAAGCGTAAATTTTCGATAATTCTATTTTTATTAAACCTTTACGGCTTATTATACAAATAATATTTGGCATTGCTATCTATTTCATTTTGCTTTAACAAAAGCAAGCTTATTCTTTTCTTTAAGATTTCTTGAACCAAAAATAAACAGCCAATACAGCAACGAAAACCGTCTGTATTGGCTGAAATTTTTCAATTATTTAGCGTAGTCAATCGCTCTTGACTCTCTTATGATATTAACCTTAACCTGTCCCGGATAATCGAGGTCGGTTTCGATTTTCTTACAAATTTCTCTTGCAAGAGGAATCATTCTTTCATCGTTGACAACTTCAGGCTTAACCATGATACGAACCTCACGGCCTGCCTGTATTGCGAAGCAACGCTCAACACCCTCAAACGAAGATGCAACTTCCTCCAGCTTCTGCAATCTCTTGATGTAATTTTCGAGATTCTCTCGTCTTGCACCCGGTCTTGCGGCAGAAATAGCGTCAGCCGCCTGAACGATACAAGCAACTATTGTCTTTGCCTCAATATCGCCGTGGTGAGCGTGGATAGCATGTACAACCTGCTCGCTTTCCTTGTACTTTCTTGCAACATCAACGCCGATTTCGATATGCGAGCCCTCAATCTCGTGGTCAAGAGCCTTACCGATATCGTGCAAAAGACCTGCTCTCTTTGCAAGTGTCGGGTCCATACCCAATTCGCTTGCAATCATACCTGAAAGGTATGCAACCTCAATAGAATGATTCAAAACATTCTGACCGTAGCTTGTGCGGTAACGCAGACGTCCCAAAAGCTTAACAAGCTCGTGGTGAATACCGTTTACGCCAACCTCAAGCACTGCACGTTCACCCTCTTCTTTGATAACGCTTTCAACCTCACGGCGAGCCTTATCAACCATTTCTTCAATTCTTGCAGGGTGAATACGTCCGTCTGCGATGAGTTTTTCGAGTGCCAAGCGTGCAATTTCACGTCTGACAGGCTCAAAGCAAGACAATGTAATAGCTTCCGGTGTATCGTCGATAATCAAATCTACACCTGTAAGTGTTTCTATTGCTCTGATATTTCTTCCCTCACGTCCGATAATTCGACCCTTCATCTCATCATTGGGCAGGGGAACAACAGACACTGCCGCCTCCGCAACGTGGTCTGCGGCACATCTTTGGATAGCAAGAGATATAATGTTTCTTGCCTTTTTCTCGGATTCCTCACGCAGCTGCTGCTCGAAATCCATAATTTTGACTGCTTTTTCATGTGTAAGCTCTGACTCAAGATTATTAAGCAGATATTCTTTAGCTTGTTCAACCGTGAACCCGGAAATACGTTCGAGTACCTCAAACTGGCTCTTCTTAATAGACTCTGCATCTGCCAATCTTTCCTCCGCCTGTTTCAGCTTCTTTGCAACGCTTTCTTCCTTCTTCTCAAGGTTATCCGTCTTGCGGTCGAGAGTTTCCTCTTTTTGCTGAACACGTCTTTCCTGGCGTTGAACCTCTTTACGTCTTGCGTTAAGGTCCTTCTCCGTTTCGTTTCTGAAACGATGAACCTCGTCCTTACCCTCAAGGACATATTCCTTTTTCTTTGCTTCTGCTTCCTTTACAGCCTCGTCAACAATACGCTTAGCCTCAGCCTCAGCTGAGCCTATTTCTGCCTCCGCTACCTTTTTACGGTGCGAAATACCCGCAAGAAAACACGCAACGCCGCTGACAATAGCAAAAAGTACAATAAGCAAAATCGCCAACCAAATTTCCAAAGTAGTCTGACACCTCCTTGACTGATTTTTCTTCATTTACTGATTTGATAAAAATAATCAACTCCGGTGCCGTTCATAAACAATGCCTTCAATTTTGGCCATTGAAATTAAAACGAGTTATTCTGTTT
>JBGVDU010000021.1:0-1473 GCA_045119555.1 Acutalibacteraceae bacterium
GCAGAAAAAGCGGCACAATTATATGACAAAGCAAAAGAAGATGTAAAACAAAATCTTGAGTTTTACCATTCGCTGTATGTCATAGGTTCTCAGCTTGAAAAGCAAATTTGCTCGGAGCTTAATGAAATGCAGATAAGTAACAATTCGGAGGTGAGCACATGACAGATTCCCGTGAGTATAGAGAAAATTTAAATAAATGGCGACTGATACTCGGAAAAAATTCAGAAAATCATATCAGCTTTTCGGGCAGGTATTCGGACAGCATTTCATACAGAAATATGGAAGAAACTCTCGATTACCTTTACAGCATGGAGTACGGTGACGAGCTTCTCCGAACGGGAAGCAGTGAAGGTCCACAGCTTTATGTTGCCGACTGGATTAACGAGGTGCGAAAGATATTTCCCAAAAAGACTGTTGAAATACTCGAAAAACAGGCTCTTGAGCATTTTAATTTAACCGAATTGTTGACAGATAAAGAGGTTCTCGAAAAAATGGAACCAAACACCGACCTTTTAAAAACAATTTTGCAATTTAAGCACTTAATGAAAAACGATGTTATTACTGAGGCAAAAAGAATAATAAAAAAGGTAGTTGACGAAATTACCGAAAAGCTTCAAACCGAAATAAGAAAATCACTTCTCGGAAAATTGAATCGCAATATGCCTTCAAATGTCAAATCAATAAGAAATCTTGATATAAAACGCACGATACAAAAAAATCTTAAAAACTATGACCCTGAAAATAAACAGCTTGTATTAAAAAATGTCTATTTCAACAGCAGAATAAAACGCTTTAATAAATGGAATATAATAATTGCAGTTGATGAGAGCGGTTCAATGCTTGAATCCGTAATTTACAGTGCTGTTATGGCAGGAATATTTGCAAAGCTTCCCATGATTGAAACTAATCTGATAATTTTTGATACGGAAGTTGTTGACCTGAGCGGATATGTTGATGACCCCGTTGAGGTTCTTATGGGTATGCAGCTTGGCGGAGGAACCGATATAGGAAAGGCTCTGACATACTGCGAAAGTATTTGCAATAATCCGCATGAAACCATATTTGTAACAGTAACCGACTTATACGAGGGCGGTAATGTACAAACGCTTTTAAAAGTATGTGCCGACATAATAGGCGGGGGAAGTAAGATGATATTTTTAACAGCCTTAGATAAAAACGCTAATCCCGCTTATGATAAAAATGTCGGACAAAAGCTTGCAGACATGGGTGCTTTTGTCGGTGCAATGACACCCGAACAGCTTGGCGATTATATAGGCAAAATGATAAGCTGACTGGGAGGATATTATGCAGGAATTAATAAATCTATTAAGTGCATCAGATGACGATTATCTTGTCGGCTTGAGTAATAAAGGTATTCTGAAGCGTTCTTATAAGGATTTGGAAAGTGCTGATATATCGGTTGAATATGCGGATAATTCCGCCAAGGTTTCTGTTATGGACGAAAAGTGTATA
>JBGVDU010000022.1:0-1552 GCA_045119555.1 Acutalibacteraceae bacterium
GCGGTTTCCGTTATTCTGGCTAAAGCAAAGGAAAAGGGAATTGTTATTAAAGAGGTGGACCCGAAAAAGCTTGATTATATGAGCGGAACTGCGGTTCATCAGGGTATAGCGGCTGTTGCGGCTGTTAAGGATTATTCAACTGTTGAGGATATTCTGAACACTGCCCGTGAAAGAGGCGAAGACCCGTTTATCATTATTCTTGATGAGCTTGAAGACCCTCACAACTTAGGTGCGATTATCCGTACCGCAGAGTGCGTGGGTGCTCACGGAGTTATTATTTCTCAAAGAAGAAGTGCAGGTCTTACCTATTCCGCAGGCAAGGCATCAGCAGGAGCTGTTGAATATGTAAAGGTTGCACGCGTGGTTAATATTCCCAATACTATTGATAAGCTTAAGGAAGAGGGCATTTGGGTTTACGGTGCCGATATGGACGGCGGTCTTTATACTCAGACCGATTTAACCGGTCCTGTGGCTATCGTTATTGGCAACGAGGGCAAGGGTATAGGTCCGCTTGTTGCAAAAAAATGCGATGCGATTGTATCTCTGCCGATGGTGGGAAAAATTAATTCACTTAATGCGTCTGTTGCCGCAGGCATACTTGCGTATGAGGTTGTGCGACAGAGAGCGGTCGGCAAGTAAGCTTTAATATCGAAATTTAAACTTTAATTTTATACAGAATTTTTGCGAAAGGGGTGAAATGTGTGTCTGATCGTGACGATATTGATGTAATGAGCCCAGATGAGGAGAAGGCTTCAACTGAGCAAAAGTCCGATAACAAGCAGGACGATAATGAAATATACAGTACAAAAAGTAAAATAAATCACGCAATACGTCAAAATCCCCTTACACACTTGGGTGAAAAATCTGACAAGCCGACTTTTTTTGAAAAGCTGAAAAGGGCATTTTCTACCGAAGATACATACAGCGGTGGATTTATTGCCGATGAAGAGCCGGAAAACGGCGGCTTAATTGATGATACTTATGATGTGTTTGACGAAATAGCTAAAAGGCTGAAGCTAAATAAAGTAAATAAGAAAGAGGAAAAATCTCAGACACCTGCCGATGAGGAAAAGGTAATTGTCTTGTCGGAAAAAGCCACCGAGAATGCGGATTCTTCGGAAAAATCCGATGTAAAATCCGATTCCGACAAGGAGAATCAGAAAGACGGAAAAGAAGAAGTCAAAGAAGCGGCTGAAAAGCCCGATAGCGATAAAACAGCAGAGGAAAAGGAGCTTGACGAGTTAAACGACGTACTCGACAGTGCAACTTCCACAGCCGAAGAAAAAGGCTACGACGAGGAAGATGCAATAGACGGCGGAAGCTTTAATTTCATTTTCGCCACAGAGGACGGAGAAGCAGCAGAGGTTGCAGAGAGCGAAAAGATTGAAAATAAAGAAAATAAAGATACAGAAAATTCCGATATAACTTCCGAAGATAAAACGGAAGAAAAAGCCGAGGGCGAGCCGAAATCCGAAGATAAAACGGAAGAAAAAGCCGAGGGCGAGCCGAAAACTGAGGATAAAACGGCAGAAAAATTCGAGGGTGAACAGAA
>JBGVDU010000023.1:0-5573 GCA_045119555.1 Acutalibacteraceae bacterium
TGCCAAGACCGATTAGGCAACTAAAAAATATGTAAATAACCCCAACAACAACACTGATAATAAACTTCACTTTCATCTGCTTAACTGAATTTCCGTACATAAAATTTCCTCCTCGTGTACATTTTAATTTAAATTGGATAAAACACTAATACTACATTCTGATGTAGTATTTCGACTTAATTATACTACATTCTAATGTAGAATGTCAAGAGCAAAATTTATTGTTATCCTCAAATATGAGGTGTTAATTTATGAAAAAAAGACCAAGTTCAAATTATTCGGGCATAATATTTAAACTTGCGGATATTATGGAGAAAAAGGGCTACTCCAAAAATAAGCTTTGCGTAAATTGCGGACTTCGCTTTGAAACGGTGCAGGGTTACTACAACGGAGACATCAGTCGAGTGGACTTGTATGTCCTTGCGGCGATATGTAAGGAACTGGACTGCAATGTACAGGATATTATAGAATACTGCCCCGAAAAGGCTCAACTTGAAACCGAACAATAAAAGGTTCCCACACTGCAGCTACGCAGCGTGGGAACCTTTCGTTAATTTCTAATTATACTAAATTCTGATTAAAGTGTTTGATTGGAATTTAGTATTAGTTTTTATTTTTCCGAAACATATTTCAAAAACATATTGCCGATTCGTCTGAACTCCAATTCCTCGTCCATCGGCGAGGCGTCGTAAACCTTATGTGTTTTGTGCTTTGTCCATGAGCACATATTAAGTGTGCCGTCCTCTGTTTTTTCGGAGGTGTAGTATTTTACAATGCCTGTTTTTTCCTCATAGCAGAAATAAACTCTCTTGCAAAGATCAGCCGCAGTCGGCTCGGGCATTGTTACAACCAAGAAATAGAGCGTTCTTCTGTTCTCGTCATATTGACAGCATTTTGCATCTACCTTGAAATCGTCCTCTTTATACAAAATCTCGGCAAACGGCGAGTAAATCAAATATATATCGCTAAAGAACTTACCGCCCTTATCAATAATGGCATTCAGCATATTCACCTTTTGGCTGTAAAGCATATCGGGAAACATCTCGTGCTCTAATTTATATCTGAACTTTTCATGCTCGTTCATAGCTTATGTAATCTCCTTAAATCTTTATGTACAGTCGCTTTCCAAGTCTATATTTTCTATAACATTGAAAAGCTCCCTTAATCTCTCGAACTCATCCTTTAAGTAAAGATACCCAAACAAAGCCTCTAAGCCTGTTGCGGTGTGATAATCCCCACGCTTTGCGTTCTTCGGAACTGTCATTGCGTGGGCATTTTTTCCACGTTTAAAGACGTGTGCTTCTTCCTCGGTGAGCAAGGGCAAAAGCTCCTTTGCGATTTTCGACTGAGCCGTACAGCAAACAAGCTTAATCTTTTCACCGTTAAGCACTCCGACGGGGCGGTTTGCCTCGCAGACAAGCCTTTCACGCACCAAAAGATCATAAACACCGTCACCGATAAAGGCAAGCGTCAAAGGACTTAACTCGTTGGGGTTACATTTTTTGTCAAGCAGTCGCATATTATCCACCTATTAATCAACGAAATCGAACTCAAAGTCATAGATAGATACAGTATCGCCCTCGACAACACCTGCATCGTAGAGTGCATCAATAACACCTGCATTTATGAGAACTCTCTGGAAATACTGCAAGGATTCGTAATCATCAAAGTTGACTGATTTAAGCACATTGAGGAGCCACTCGCCCTCAACAAAATAAACACCGTCATGGTTGGTGATTTTAACTTCATTTTTCTTAACGTCCTCAGCCTTAACAACAGGCACAGGCTCAGCCTCGTAGCGTGAAATCGGAGGAAGCTTTGAAAGCTGTTCTCTGATACAATTCAAAAGCGGGTCAACATCGTAGCGAATTGCCGCCATAATCGGGAAAAATTTATATCCCTGCTCTTCAACAAAGCTCTTGAAATCCTCAATCTGCTCATCTGTTGCCAAATCGCATTTGTTGCCTGCTACAATCATCGGACGCTCGGCAAGCTCGGGGTTGAACTTTTCAAGCTCAGCGTTGATAGTTTTAAAATCCTCCTTCGGATCTCTTCCCTCACTGCCTGCAACATCTACAACGTGTACAAGCATGCGGCATCTTTCAACGTGACGGAGGAACTGATGTCCCAAGCCGACACCCTCCCAAGCACCCTCGATAAGCCCCGGGATATCCGCCATAACAAAGGAATCGCCCTCGCCCATTCTTACAACGCCGAGTACGGGTGTGATAGTGGTAAAATGGTAATTGGCTATTACAGGCTTTGCCTCACTTACAACGGAAACGAGCGTGCTTTTTCCGACATTCGGGAATCCGACAAGTCCTACATCGGCAAGCAATTTAAGCTCAAGCTGAACATCGTATGCTTCGCCGGGCATACCCGGCTTTGCGAATCTCGGAGTTTGGCGGGTTGGTGTTGCAAAGTGAATATTGCCCCAACCTCCCTTGCCGCCTTTAGCGACAATCACAGGCTCATCGGAGGAAATATCCGCCATAATTCTGCCTGTTTCGGCATCTTTAATTACAGTACCTCTCGGCACACGAATAACCAAATCTTCGGCTTTTCTGCCGTTACAGCGAGCCGCCTTGCCGTTTTCACCCTTAGGTGCGGCATACTTTCTCTTGTAGCGGAAGTCCGCAAGCGTGCTTAGATTATCATCCGCTTTGAAAACAATATTTCCGCCACGTCCGCCGTCACCACCGTCAGGACCGCCCGATGCTACATATTTTTCACGGTGGAACGAAACACTTCCGTCACCGCCGTCACCTGCTTTTATTTTAATTTTTGCTACGTCTACGAACATTAGAAAACACTTCCTTTCATTTCGTAAAAAATCTATAAAATAACCCCTACTTAAAGTTTTGGTCAAGCTTTTTCAAAAGCTTGCGGATTCCAAAGGCAGAGCCTTTGGTGGGTTTTAAGGGCAACGCCCTTAACGATTATATTACTCCCCAAAAATTCCGCAATGCGGAATTTTCACCGTTCATAAGCTATGCACCACCGCTAAGCTTTTTACTTTTATTATATCATAATAAGTGCAAAAAACAACAGTCTGCTTAAATTCAAAAAGCAAAAAGGGGCGATATACACTACCGCCCCTCTAATCTTTATACCGTTGTATAAACGCAAAAATTACTGCTCAACTGTGTAAACAGAAACCTTCTTGCGGTCACGACCTACACGCTCGAAACGTACTACGCCGTTAGCCTTAGCGAACAATGTATCGTCGGAGCCACGACCTACATTCTCACCCGGATGAATGTGTGTTCCACGCTGCTTAACGAGAATGTTACCTGCCAATACAAACTGACCGTCTGCACGCTTAACACCAAGACGCTTAGACTCGGAATCACGACCGTTCTTTGTAGAACCTACACCCTTCTTATGAGCAAAAAGCTGAATGTTAATCTTCAACATAACTTACACCTCCGTATATTTTACGATAATAAAATCACTGTACTGCTCCTCCAACGAGAGCAAATGCAACTTTAAGCCTTGCAAAATATCTCTGCAAGCAGCTGCGTACTTCGATAAAATTCTAAACACTGCGTCGCCGTCATCAACACTGACTTCGGCATCAATGTGCATAACATCGGTTACGGTATTCATAACCATATACACAGCCGAGCTTACTGCAGCACAAACTATATCTTCGCCCTCTTCAGCATAGCCGCTGTGACCGAAAACATGAAAGCCGAGCAAATCTCCGTTTTTAGCAGTGTAAAAATTCACCTCAGTCATTATTCCATATTAACTGTAACGATCTCAACCTTTGTATATGGCTGTCTGTGACCGAGCTTTCTCTTCTCGCCCTTCTTAGGCTTGTAAGTGGAAACTGTGATCTTCTTCTGCTTGCCGTTCTTGAGAACCTTACCTTCTACGGAAGCCTTTGCAACATAAGGATTACCTGTAACGAAATCGTTCTGTGTACCTACTGCTACAACCTTAAAATTAACTTTCTCTTCTTCCTGAGCGTTGAGCTTTTCAACGTAGATTACATTGCCTTCCTCTACCTTGTACTGCTTTCCGCCTGTTTCAATAATTGCATACATTACGGCAGACACCTGCACTTTCTTATAGACTCGCTATCAACTATCAATCCGAGCACGGACGACCTTGTGGGCACAGATATTTTTCGCTCTGTCTTAGTTACCCATGATATGCGGCTTTACAATTATAACATTAAAAGTAAAGCGTGTCAAGGGATAAAATGCAGAAAACAAGCCGTTTTTCTGAGTTTTTTCAAAGATAAATGGAGTAGTATCCTTCATAAAAGGATTAAATTTTTTTCTTTTTAATAATATTTAATTTTCAAAAGATAAAAACACCGCTAAAATCAGTGATTTTTATATATTTTTGAAAAAGTATAAATTATTTTTATGCAAACCATTGACATTCACCACACCGCGTGTTACAATTTCTCACAAGAAATGATAATATTTTACATTGTTGATTTTAATTTAAGGAGATGTAGAATTATCCGACCCAATAAGTTACAAATACTACTAATTCAATAATAAAAAAACAAGGAGATGAAATACTCGTGAATTGTGTTTTATCTGATTTCAAAAATTTATATAAAAATCGAATAATGAAAATTACGCTTGCGGTTATGACCTTATTGGTTGTATTAGACCCGATACTAACAAAGGTTTTGGGAGATTTTTTCAACTACAATAACGGTATTTACTCTGACAATGCCTATATTAATTGGCTGCTATATCCTGTTTCTCTAATTGCAGGTACTGTTTTTTTCTGTTTACTGAATATACTCCCTGTCTTATTTACCGGTATGCTTTTCTTTTGGGAAAGCAGTAGTTCTGTATATCCATTCAAAATAGTAAAAGTCGGCAGATTCAAATACCTTATATCAAAAATTTTTTCTACCTTTTCTGTTTCATTTCTGAATTCATTTTTTATTTTGAGTATAAACTTAATAGCTTGCTTTGCTGTTTTCTCTTTTTCGGGTTCGCAGGAAACTATTTATCAGTTTACCGACTATGTTCCAAGAGAGAATACCTTTGCCTACTATTTCTTTAACATAAATCCGTTGCTAATGGCTGTTTTTTACAATTTTCTTGCCGCTTTGGGAATAGCACTTTCATCTGTTATCGCTTTGTCCTTACAGATGATATTCAAATTTAACAATCCATTTTTAGCTTTTTTAATACCTGTGCTTGTTTTGTATATCATTGATTTTATTCCTGAAATAACGCTGCCGCCACAACTTGTTATTTCTCAAATTATACAACCCTACCACGCCTCTTCGCCTTACAGACCGTATATGACGGCAGACAGCGTAGCCATTACATATATTCTTTATACCGCCTTTGCCGCTCTGTTAGCATATATCGGTATAAAAAGAAATGGGGAATATGTATGATTTTATTTAACAAAAAGGGACTTTTAGCTATCGGTGCATCTGTCATATTCTTTGTGACAGCCGCAATCATATATTCAAATGTATACCAGTTTCAAGGTCAGTATATGATTAATATACTTTCGAAGTATTTTTTTGAATTTCTACTTGCTCCTATTTTCTTGATATTATCTTCCTTAATTGATAAAAGTGT
>JBGVDU010000024.1:0-1582 GCA_045119555.1 Acutalibacteraceae bacterium
AGACGGGATTTTATCTCATAGTCAAGGACACCGAGCCTAAAAAGGTGCTTGATGAGGTTAAAAAAGTTTTAACGCAGATAATTAACCATAAGGGTGAGGTTTTCGGTGCTCAGCGTAAGGAGTGCGGAAATTATAAAAATCTCTCACTCGAGCCGTGTGTTGTTGAGTGCAAAAAGTATCTTGATGTTTTAAATAATAAGGGAGCAGTTGATTTTAAATATGCTGAATGAGAAAGTACAAATCGGAATAATCGGTGCTATGCAGGTGGAAATTGACGGTCTGAAAGCACTTATGGAAAATAAAAAGGCTACCGTTATCAGCGGAATTGAGTTTGTAAGCGGTGAGCTTTACGGTAAAAAAACAGTTGTTGCTGTATGCGGCATAGGAAAGGTTTTTGCGGCGATATGTGCACAGACAATGATTCTTGCCTTCAATCCCGATGTAATAGTAAATTCGGGTGTTGCGGGAACTCTTACAAGCGAGCTTTCAATCGGTGATGTTGCCGTTGCGAGCGATGTTGTGCAACATGATATGGATACTACGGCTTTGGGAGATGAAATCGGCTTGATTTCGGGGCTGAATATCGTTCATATACCGTCATCGGAAAAGGTAAGTAAGCTTCTTGCTCAGTGTGTGGAGGCTCTTGATGTAAAAGTGAAAATCGGAACAATAGCAACAGGCGATTGTTTTATGAATGATCCCGAAAGAAAAAATGCGATTTCCGAAGCCTTTGGTGCTGTTGCCTGCGAAATGGAGGGCGGCGGAATAGGTCAAACATGTTATGTGAACAATGTTCCTTTCTCCGTGCTCAGAGCTATCTCTGACGGAGGTGACGAAAATTCCCATCTCGACTATCCAACCTTTGTAAAAATGGCTGCAGAACGCTCTATTGAGGTTATAAAGAAGTTTATAGAAATTTGGGCGTAATTTACTGAATAATGGAATTTATTTTACCAAAAAAGCTTTGACAAATATATTCATTTTTTTAACTCATTTGTGCGAAAAAGCAATGATATTAAGAAAATATGAATTATATGTGTATTTTTTGTAGCAAAAGGTTAAAGGTTTGTTGTTTTTCTTGATTTAATAGGCTGTATATATTATAATTATGTAAATTATACTGCTGAATTTGTGTGATGATGTCGATATCATCGAAAGGATTGAATGCCCAATGAAATATATGTACAGAATTATTTGCTCCGCAATAGCACTTAGCATGCTTTTTTCCTTTGCGGGCTGTAAGGATAACGATAATGTTGAAACTCCGGACACGGTTTCTCAAACAGTAACCGAGAATGCAACTGCGGATTCACCTTCTGCTTCGGTTACCGAATATAAAATAGGAAATGTTACATTCAGAGAAGATGTTACAGAGCTTCAGCTTGGTGATGTTTCTTTTACGGATGAAGATTTGAAAATAATTTCTAAGTGTACCAATCTTGAATATTTCGGCGTGCTTTCGTCCAACCTAACCGATTTGAGCTTCCTTAAGGATTTGAAAAATCTTAAATCTGTGGTAATCGGTACAAGTGACTTGAAGGATTTGTCTTCCGTTTCGGAGATTACAAGCTTGGAGAATCTT
>JBGVDU010000025.1:0-13590 GCA_045119555.1 Acutalibacteraceae bacterium
GTAATCAGTATCTTTCTTCCAATCTTGGGATTTTTATCAAACAGAGTTACTTGAAATCCTCTTTTCGCCGCAGTAATTGCCGCCATACAGCCTGCCGCACCTGCTCCGACAACTATAACCTTATTTTCATTCATCGGAAGCACTCTCCCCGTTTTTAATGTACAAATCGTATCTGTCCCAAATATTTTCAAGCTGTTTGAAGGTTTGCGTTACCTCGTCACGCTTTTGCTCTACCGTTGCAACTATCAAAGCATTTATCAAACTTAGAGGTGCAACAAGGGAATCGACCACAGAAGCCATATCACTTTTAGCCAAAAGAACACAGTCGGAAACCTTGGTAACAGGCGAGGTCATGCTGTCTGTGATAGCAATAACATGTGCTCCCTGCTGAGCGGCGAAGTGCATTGCATCAACAGTAGACGCTGAATAGCGAGGGAAGCTTATTCCTATCAACACATCGTTCTTGTCTATTCTGAAAAGCTGTTCGTACATCTGAGTTTTACTTGTTGTTTCTATTATTTTTACGTTGCCGAATATCAGCTCAAAATAATAACCTAAAAAGCGAGCAAGAGCAAAAGAGCTTTTCACTGCAAAAATATAAATTGTTCTTGCATTAACAATAGCGTCTACCGCAAGATTGAAGGATTCACGAGATGTTTCCTCCATTGTTTTCTTTATCAACTTGATATCTTGATTCAGAACGCTTGAAAGCACGTCCTCTGAGTTGATTCTGTCAGAAGCAACGTCTATTCTCTGCACTGATGTAAGCTTATCTCTTATCATTTCCTGCATAGCTTTCTGAAGCTCGGGATATCCTTCATATCCGATTTCCGTAGCAAATCTGACAACGGTAGACTCGCTTACGCCGACAGTTTCGCCAAGACGTGATGCAGTCATGTATGCCGCTTTGTCACAATGACCTGTAATATATTCCGCAATCAATCTCTGTCCCTTTGAAAGAGTATCATAAGATGTATTTATTCTGTACAATAAATTTTCTAACATAAAATCCCCTATACGACAACCAAGTGGATATTTCCACAAAGGCAAAATGCGAAAAAATCCACTTAGAGCAAATTTATCTATTCTGTTTATTCGTCTTCCTCATCAAAAATTGTGAGAGTGTCATCATCTTCATCATCTGCAATAATATGACCGTCCTCGTAGGCAACCTTTGGCAACGGATCAACTCTGACATTTTCCTCGGTTGCATATCCGAGCTTTACCAGCCTGTCGTTTACCTTTTCTCCCATTAAGAAATAAATTACGGCGAAAATAGGTACACTCAGCAACATTCCCATAAAACCGAACAAGCCGCCTCCGACGAGAATACTGAACATAATCCAAAAACCCGAAATACCGACAGAATCACCGAGAATCATAGGCCCTATGAGGTTTCCGTCGAGCTGCTGAATTATTATAATTATTATTCCGAAAAGCAAGGCATCAAACGGAGATACCATCAAAAGCAAAACAACTCCCGGAATAGCACCGATAATCGGACCGAAAAAAGGTATTATATTGGTAATACCTACGATTATACTGAGCAATGCGGCATATTCAATATCAAAAATCTTTAAAGTAATAAAGCACAATATACCGATAATTGTTGAATCTACAATTTTTCCGTAAATAAACTTACCTACCATATTGTTGCAAAGATCTACTATTCTGAGCACCTTGCCCAAAAACTTTTGAGGAATAAAGGAATATGCAACCTTCTTCGTTTGATTCATCAATTTTTCCTTATTTCCTATATAGTAAATTGAAACAATAACACTCAGAATACCGTTATATACAACCTTGTACACATTTTTGGTAATGTCAAATAACTGTGGGAAGAAGAAATCCAAAAAATTCTGTATTATTGAGTTGATGTCAAACATTGCTCCGGAATCGGGCGAGCCTCCTGTATAATTAGCGATAAAATCGTTAATATCGGCAAAAATGTCGGACATAAATTCATACTCAAAGCCAAACTTTGCCGCAATGCCGAAAACCCATTCCTGGAATGAAATATAATATGAACTAAAATTATCAAAAACTCTTTGCAAGCTGTTTGAAATTTGAGGCACAATAATTCCAACCAAAAATACAATAACCGCAAAAAACAATGCAAAAGCCATTATTATCGCCAACGGCTTACGTAGTCTTACCAAAAAATTATCAAACTTAGTTCTGCTCTCCGCAGGCTTTTTTTCCATAAAGGAAAAGACCTTATCTTTAAATAACACATACGGAATATTTACAATATACGCAATTACAAAGCCGACAAGAAACGGCGTAAGAACGGAAAAAATCTTACTGATCGCCGTGGCTATCAAATCAAGCTTTGTGAGCACCAAAACAAGCACTGCTGAAAATAACAAAAGCCATATAATCGACTTGAATGTACTTTTTGTCAAAAGGAAACCTCCCCCGCTCGGGTAATCGGGTAATACAGATATAATAATATATCAAAAATGTTAAAAAGTAAAGCAAAAAAGAAAAATTTACATTTTGTTTAACCTGTTTTTCCCTAATTCTCTTAAATGTGAATTAATTTAAGCTCTGCTTTTTACCATAGAAGATACTATTATTTAAAGGGAACATTATCCTTTATATTATTCTTCATTACACAGAATAATATGCTTTGTTTTCAAGACTAAAGGCGTTGATATTGTACTGCAAAATTACAAAAGGCAACCGCACGGTTTTTGATTTATTAAAACAATGACATCTGATTCGATTCTGGTAAATCGCCAAATGCTCCTGCCTCTCTCAGCATCTCAATTACTGTTTTAGAAACCTTTGACTTTATCTGAATATCTTCAATCGAAAGAAAATCTCCTTCTTTTGCTACTTCAACCAAGCTTTCCGCCGCCGCTTCACCTACACCGGGCAAAGACGAATACGGCAAACGCAGTGCTCCGTCTTCTATGACAAATTTTTTAGCCTCGGATTTGTAAATATTAATAGGTAAAACCTTTATGCCTCTTGCAAGCATTTCATTTACAATCTGGAGTGTTGCAAGGTCTGTCTTATCCTTTGCGGTAGCGGCCATTCCCTTATTTACAATATCACGGATTTTTTGCTCTACCGCAGGCTTTCCCTCAAGTGCGGACTGAGCATCAAAGCTTTCGCCTCGAACCGTAAAATAAGCGGCATAATACGCTAATGGCTCATGCACCTTGTACCAACCAAGGCGAAGTGTTGAAATCATATATGCCGCCGCATGTGCTTTCGGGAACATGTACTTAATTTTCATACAGGAATCAATATACCACTGCGGAACACCATGCTCTTTCATCGCATTAATATGCTCTTCCGTGAGGAGCTTTGTCGCTTTACCCTTTCTGACAATCTCCATAATTTTAAATGCCATCTTAGGCTCAAGACCCTTATGCAAAAGGTATGTCATGATACTGTCACGAGTACCTATAACTTCGGAAATTGTGCAAGTACCATCCTTGATCAAATCTGCAGCATTGCCGATCCATACATCTGTACCATGAGAAAGTCCCGATATCTGCAAAAGGTCGGAAAATGTTTTTGGCTGTGCTTCTACGAGCATTTGACGCACAAAGCTTGTTCCGCTCTCCGGCAAGGAAAAGGTTCCTGTCTGAGAATCAATATCCTCCGGCTTTATGCCAAGTGCTTCCGTCGAGGTAAAGAGCGACATAACCTTTTCGTCACTCATCGAAACATCCATAACACTGATTCCGGTAAATTCTTCGAGATAGTGATAAATAGTAGGAACATCGTGACCGAGCTCGTCAAGCTTACAAATCGTATCGTGAATGGAATGGAAGTCGAAGTGGGTTGTAATATTGTCTGATTTTTGGTCGTTTGCAGGCCGCTGAATCGGGCAGAAATCAAATACACTCATGCCTCTAGGCACAACAACCATTCCGCCGGGATGCTGACCCGTTGTACGCTTAATTCCCGTACAGCCTGCGGCAAGCCTCTGTTCCTCTGCTCTATGCAGAACCTTACCCTTTTCCTCGGCATATTTTTTTACATATCCCAGTGCGGTTTTATCGGCAACAGTCGCAATAGTTCCCGCCTTGAACACATTCTCCTTACCGAAGAGAACCTCCGTATATCTGTGCGAATGGGATTGATATTCGCCCGAGAAGTTAAGATCAATATCGGGGACCTTATCGCCGTCGAAGCCAAGGAAGGTTTCAAACGGAATTTCATGTCCGTCTCGGTGATACGGAGTTCCGCATTTCGGGCAATTTTTTGCAGGCAAGTCAAAACCTGAGCCGACACTGCCGTCTGTTATAAATTCGCTGTTTTTACACTCGGGATTCGGACATATATAGTGCGGACAAAGCGGATTAACCTCGGAAATACCCGACATGGTGGCAACGAACGAAGAACCTACCGAACCTCTCGAGCCTACCAAATAGCCATGTGCCTCGGAATCGGCAACAAGCTTTTGAGCCGTCATATAAAGTACGGAGAAGCCGTGTTTGGTGATTGAGCCAAGCTCTCTGTCAAGCCTGTCTTTAACAATTTTAGGCAGAGGGTCACCGTACATTTTCTTTGCTCTCTCCCATGTAATGGAAGTCAGCTGTTCCTCGGCACCATCAATAAACGGAGGGAAGTTACCGTCGGGAATCGGTTTGATTTGCTCAACCATATCGGCAATTTTATTTGTATTCTCCACAACAACCTCGTAAGCTTTTTCTTCTCCGAGATAGTCAAATTCCTTGAGCATTTCCTTCGTTGTTCTTAAATAAAGCGGAGCTTGATCCTCAGCATCTTTGAAGCCCTTGCCTGTCATAATTATTTTTCTGTATTCGGAATCGTGCGGGTCGAGGAAATGAACGTCACAAGTAGCAACAACGGGGATATTTAAATCTTCACCAAGCTTAATTATCGTGCGATTGAAGTTCTTTATATCCTCAACCGATTGAACCGTTTCATTCCTTACCATAAACATATTGTTGCCGAGCGGCTGAATTTCCAGATAATCATAGAAGGAGGCAATTTCTTTAAGCTCCTCATAGGATTTCTCTCCCAAAACAACAGCATGATAAAGCTCACCTATTTCGCAGGCACTTCCGATAATCAAGCCTTCTCTGTGCCTCATAAGAACAGATTTTGGGATTCGTGGACGCTTATAATAGTAATTTAGGTGTCCGTAAGAAATAAGTTTATAGAGATTTTTTAGACCCGTCAAATTTTTTACAAGAATAATCTGATGGTAAGCCTTTAGCTTATTCAGCTCTTCCTTTGGGAGCATTGAGCAGTTTTCACAAATTACATCCTCTCCCTCAAAAGGCTTGCTTGATTCAGACTGAGTATCATCAATAAAATAAGCTTCCGTGCCGTAAATAACTTTTATTTCTCCGCCCTTGGACTGAATGGAATTTAAGGTATTCATAGCTTCGGGGAAAGCCTGTGCAACACCGTGGTCGGTAATCGCAATCGCAGGCATTCCCCATTTATATGCTCTCGTAATCAAGGCTTCTGCCGATGAAACACCGTCCATATCCGACATATTGGTATGAAGATGAAGCTCACATCTTTTCTTGGGTGCCTTATCAACAATTTTCACCTTTTCTCCGGTAGATATACTGTCTGCACGCATAACAATTTCGTGGTCGTACTTATCAAACTGAACATCACCTTTTACAACTATCGTTGTACCGGATTTTATAAGCTCAATCGGTTTACACTTGTCAATGCTCTCAAAAATCTTGACGGTCATAGAGCCTGTGTAATCGGTAATGAGAATTGAAATTATGTACTTTTTTCCATCCCTTGTTGTACGCATATCCATTGAGAAAATGTCGCCCCATATCACAGCACTGCCTGTGTCTGCGGAAAGAGTGTTAATCGGGACAGTTTTTACCTTACTTATTGCTCTGCCGAAAAGAGGCTTGACAGATTGAGCAACCAGCACAGGATTGAGTGACTCTCCCTCTCTCAGCTCAATTTCGGGTGCGGCTTTAGCGATTTTTTCTCTTCGCTCCTCGGCAGAACGCATAGTGTCATCATATTGCTCTACCTTCTCAACCACAACTTCTCTCGCCTTTTGTTCTTCTACATGCTGCTGCATTTCAATATAATCCTGATTATCGGCACTCATTGATGTAATGCCGACAAACTCGACTTGGTATTTAACACCGAACATATTGAAAATTGCGTTTGCAATAAGCTTAGAAGCATTCTGACCCTTGATAACGGCTTCACCGCCGTGATAGAGAGTAATGACAAATTTATCACCCTCAATGGCGGCTTCAGCATCCTTAAAAGTGCCATTGAGGGTTGCATTATCTCTTTTTAAGTGAAGAACTATATCTTGAAAATAATCGGAAGAGAAAAGCTGTGACGGGAAAGATGAATTAATTCTGACACTTGAAAGCTCGAGTGTCTTAACAAGCTCTCTCTCCAAGCTTAAAATATCCGCCTGTGACACAAGCGTTTCAAATAAAACAGAAACAGTCATCGCTTGTGACTGTTTGTTTATGTTTATAGTATTAACCTTTCCGACTTTAACTCTTTCCATCAGCTGCGGAGATACATACTGATTGAAAATATTTAATATCGTACTCAAAATCAACATCCTTTTCAGAGCACTGCCGTGTTATAGTTATATTCATCAACAAATTTATTGTTATTTTTATCGACAAATATACCAATATTACCACAGCAGTGCCGCAATGTTTTTATAAAAGCATTAAAATTACAGTTTATCTATTTCTTCCATTAAGGAATCAATCAAACAATCCTCCGAAACCTTTTTCAGAATTTCGCCTTTTTTGAAAATTAATCCTACTCCGTCACCGCCTGCAATTCCTATATCTGCTTCTCGTGCTTCACCGGGGCCGTTTACTACACACCCCATAACTGCAACGGTAATATCCTTTTTGCAGTCTTTAAGCCTTTCCTGTACTTGATTTGCAATAGAAATAAGATCAATTCTCGTTCTTCCGCAAGTTGGGCAAGATATGAACTTTACACCAGAAGTATCAATATCAATCGCCTTTAAAATATCACGGGCTGCATAAACCTCTTTTACAGGATTATCCGTCAGAGAAACTCTGATTGTATCTCCAATCCCCTTCAAAAGCAGAGAGCCTATACCTGCGGCAGATTTTATAAGTCCCATTCTTTCTGTTCCTGCTTCGGTTACACCCAAATGAAGCGGATAGTCGCATTTTTCTGCAGCAAGCTCATACGCTTTAATCATTGTAGCGACTCTTGAAGATTTCATTGAAAGAACTATATCGGTAAAATCAAACTTTTCAAGTAATGATGCGTGATATAATGCACTTTCACAAAGAGCCTCGGCCGTAGGCGAACCGTACTTTTCAAGAATATGCTTTTCCAACGAACCAGAGTTTACTCCGATTCTTATGGGAATGTGCTTTGCACTGCAAGCCTTTACAACAGCGTGAACCCTGTCATCACTGCCGATGTTTCCCGGATTAATTCTTACTTTATCAATTCCTGCCGCAACTGATTCCAAGGCTAAGCGATAATCAAAATGTATATCGGCAACAATAGGCACATTGACTTCCTTTTTTATTGCATCAATAAGACGAACTGCGTTCATATCCGGAATTGCGATTCTGATAATTTGACATCCCGCTTGCTCAAGCTCAACAGCTTGCTTAACGCTGTTTTCAACATCGGTTGACGGAACATTGAGCATCGACTGCACCGACACAGGTGCACCTCCGCCGATTTCAACATTTCCTGCCTTTACCTTAATTTTACTGCTCACAAAATCACGTCCTATCCTCCGATACCCGACCCTGTTACAAGTCTGACAATATCGTTAAATGTAACCACAATAATAAATCCGATTAGAACTAAGAAGCCTGCCGCATTGATCCAGCCTTCATACTTTGCCGGTATCGGCTTTCTTCTGATAAGCTCAATAAGCATAAACAGGAATCTTCCTCCGTCAAGTGCAGGGAAAGGCAAAAGGTTAACAATTCCGAGATTTACGGTAATTATCATCATCATATACAATATATTGTTAACTGCATCGCCAAAGCTTGACTCAAGACCTGCCTGTGCCGCCTGTGTTACAACCGAAGCCGCACCGACAGGACCGGAAATGTCATTCATACCGTAGGTTCCTGTGACAAGCCCTGCTAAGCTTTTCCAAATCATTCTTACTACCGAAACCGTGCTTTTGAAGGATTCGGTAATAAGCGTTCCGACATTCTTTTCAATGGGAGTAACCGAGAAATCGAGTGCCACCGCAGGCTCGTCGTTCTCTCCCAAATATGTGTAGAAATCTACATTTTCAATCGTAAGCTCTTCTCCGTTTCTCAGAACCGTTACATCAGTTCTGAAACGCTTACGCTCTGCCATGTATTCTCTTTCTTCCTCTGTGTATTCAACGCCCGAAAGTTCATTGACCTTTGCAAGCGTTGTATTGGTAATTTCGTCTGCCTCTTCCTTTGTTGCACACACGTTTAACTTATCAATACCGTCGTTGAAAACCTCTGAAATCGCAGTAAGCTCTTCGTCGGTATAGTTTTCTGCTTCAAGTGCGGAATATTGACGCACCAGCGTATAACCGCAATCCTCCTTGTAAACAGAAAAATCGTCGCCGTCCACAATTTGCAGTTCAAGCATTGCAACAGCAAAGGAAATATCTCTTGAGCAATTAATTGAATAATCGCCTATGTCGAGAATTTCATCGCCTGCCTGCAATCCCGATTTAGACGTAAAGGCTGCTTGAGCAAAATCCGCAATCGTTGTTGACGAAAAAGAAGATGACTGACCCATAAGAATCATCATCATTATAAGACCAAGAACAATATTATTGAACGCACCCGCAAGAACAATGATCATTCTTTGCCAAATTGGTCTGCTGCCGAAAGCACGCTCATTATCGCTCTCTTCGTCCTCGCCCTCCATAGCACAGTAGCCGCCTATCGGGAAAAGACGGAGTGTATAAAGGGTTTCTCCTTTTTTAAACTGAATAAGCTTAGGTCCCATTCCAAGGGCAAATTCATTAACTTGAACACCGCATTTTTTCGCAGTAATAAAATGTCCGAATTCATGGATAAAAATAATTAATTCAAAAATTAACACGCCGATGACAATCAACGCAATCGTAGTAAGTATAAAATCAGATCCTTCCGAAAAGAAAGTTTACCGCAAAGCTTCTTCAAAACTCTCAAACCGATAAAATTTATTGTATTGCTCTTGTTTTTATTAATTAAATTTTCACTGAGTCTTTTACAAACTCACGAGCCGCCATATCGGCATTCAATACATCATCCAATGTCTTGATTTCCTTGAGCGGAACTGCAGTCATAGCATCCCAAACGAGATCACCTATGTCTGTAAAGGATATTTTTCTGTCCAAGAACATTCTCACCGCAACCTCATTTGCACCGTTTGCCGCAACGGGTGCAGTTCCGCCAAGCTCCATTGATTTTTTGCAGGCTCTGAGGCACTTAAAAGTGTCATAGTCAGGCTCAAAAAATGTGAGTGACGAAAGCTTTGTTAAATCAAGCTGAGGAACGTCGGATTGAACTCGATTCGGATAAGTAAGAGCATATTGAATGGGAATTTTCATGTCGGGTACTCCCATTTGAGCAATGACGGAATTGTCAACATACTCAATCATGGAGTGAATAATACTTTCCCTGTGAACAACAACATCTATCCTGTCAACAGGAATATCAAAGAGCCATCTTGCTTCAATTATTTCAAGTCCCTTATTCATCATAGATGCGGAATCAATCGTAATTTTCGCACCCATGCTCCAGTTAGGGTGTTTTAATGCTTGTTCAACCGTAACATTTTTTAATTCTTCATAAGTACGACCGAAAAACGGTCCGCCTGAAGCTGTGAGAATTAATCTTTTCAGCATTTTATCCTCGGGACAGCCCTGTAAGCATTGGAAAATTGCGGAATGCTCGCTGTCAACGGGATAAATTTTAACACCGTTTTCTTTCGCCGCACTCATTACCAAGCTTCCTCCTGTAACGAGAGTTTCCTTGTTGGCAAGGGCAATATTTTTCTTCGCTGAAATAGCCTCCAAGGTAGGCTTTAAGCCAACCATTCCCACAACAGAATTAAGAACCGTATCCGCACCGTCTATTACGGCGGCCTCACAAAGACCTTCCATTCCGCACGACACTTTTACGTCGGTATCCGAAAGCCTTATTTTTAAATCCTTAGCCTTTTCCTCCGTACCCATAACAACAAGCTTAGGTTTAAACTTTCTCGCCTGCTGTTCGAGCAAATTCACATTACTGTTTGCCGTAAGTGCCGACACCTTGAAATTTAAGAGTTCACAAACCTGCAACGCTTGTGTGCCTATTGAGCCTGTTGAACCTAAAACAGAAATATTCTCAGTCATTTTTTTCACCAATAATTTATAAAACTTATTTTATAGTATTTTCAATAATCGGGAAATACATATTAAAAATTACAAGCAACGGAGCGGAAAAAACAACGCTGTCAAAGCGGTCGAGCATACCGCCGTGTCCGGGAATCAGACTGCCGTAATCCTTAACACCGCAGCTTCTCTTTATCAAGGAAAAGCTCAAATCGCCGACAATAGAAATAACGGCACCGAACAATCCGTAAATTGCCAAAAACAAATAATTAACCGTTTCTCCGTCGGTGAATAAGAAATTTTCAAAGATAACTCCAACCAACAATGAAAGCAATGTACCTATAATCACTCCGGAAACAGCACCCTCGACTGTTTTCTTTGGACTGATTTTCGGGCAAAGCTTTCTCTTACCGAAAAAGCTGCCGCCAAAATACGCTCCGCCGTCTGCAAGCCAAGGTGTCGCAAGTGCGGTGACAACAAAGAAAAGGCCAACCATGGACTTTGTCAAATCGAACAAAAAGACAACAGACCACATACCCATTGTGCATAGAATTGTAATCGTCAATGCAAAAGCCAAATCGGAAAATACCAGCTTTTCATGATTAAAAATCATTGAAAGGAACAAGGCAACAACGAAAACATATGCAAGAATCAAACACAACGGCGTATTTGCGTATATTAAACAAAATAAAAACGAAAAAGCTACACACGGAACAGCAATCGTTACTTTTTTATTTAAAGCCTTCGCGGAAAGCCCCTCATACACACACATGGCGGTGATAACAGCAAGGCTTAAATCTATAATGACAGGGAAAAAATTACCCAAAATCAGCAAGCCGACAGCCAAAGAAATTCCGACCACAGCCGACAATATTCTTGTTTTCATAACTTTATACACCACCAAATCTTCTATTGCGTTTTGAATATTCCAACAAAGCCTTGTTTAAATTATCTTTCGTATAGTCGGGCCACAAAACATCGTCAATATAATACTCTGCATAAGCAGACTGCCAAAGCAGGAAGTTTGAAGTTCTGTGCTCGCCGCTTGGTCTGATAATCAAATCGGGGTCGGGCTGACCTGACGTATATAAATTATCAGCCAGCATTTGCTCATTTATGCTGTCAACGGAAATTTCTCCCGACGCTACCTTTGCCGAAATTTTCTTTACGGCTTTGACAATTTCGTCACGACCGCCGTAATTCATAGCAAGATTAAGCACCATTCCGTTACGCTCAGCGGAAAGACGCTCGTTTTCAAGCATAAGCTCCCGTAAATCCTTCGGAAAAGCGGATATATCTCCCAGAAACTTTATAGCAATCGTATCATCACGGAAATCCTTCAATGCCTCTTCAAGATACTCCTTGAAATACTTCATAAGAGCATCAACCTCTTCTTTCGGACGGTTCCAATTTTCGGTTGAAAAAGCGTAAAGTGTGAGGTATTTAATTCCTATATCACTGCAATAGCGAGTGATTTTACGAAATGTCTGACCGCCTGCCTTATGGCCGGCACTCCTCGGCAGACCACGCTTTTTTGCCCATCTGCCGTTGCCGTCCATAATAATTCCCAAATGAGTGGGAAGCTTTATATTAGAAATGTCAATATCCTTTGAGGTTGAATTACCTGAAAAAATACCCATAAATTCAGTCCTTTGTTTTTAGATTGACATAATTTCTTTCTGCTTGGTATCAGAGAGAGAATCAATGCTCTTTATGTATTTATCCGTAAGATCCTGCACCTTTTTCTCTGCCTGCTTTAAATCGTCTTCTGTGATATCTCCGTTTTTCTTCATCTTCTTGAAGTCTTCGATTGTATCACGGCGTATGTTTCTGATATGAACCTTTTTATCCTCAGCCATTTTTGCAATGTCCTTAACAATTTCCTTACGTCTGTCCTCTGTAAGCGGAGGGAATATCAAACGAATTGTCTTACCGTCATTCTGCGGGTTAATACCGATATCGGATGACTGAATTGCACGTTCGATGCTCTTAAGAACGCTTGCGTCCCAAGGCTGAATTGTAAGTGTTCTTGCTTCGGTTACGGATACTGCCGCCAAAGCATTTACGGCTGTCGGTGCACCGTAGTAATCAACAGTAATTCTGTCGAGAATGTTCGGGTTTGCTCTGCCTGCTCTAATCTCCTTATATTCGATTGTAAGGTGGTCAACCCTTTTATTCATACGCTCTTCGCATTTTTTAAGTGTTTCTTTCATAGTATTAATCCTCCGTTAAATAATATTTATATGCAAACCAAAATTATTTTTTAACCAATGTTCCGACATTTTCACCGCAAACGGCAGAAACGATATTCTGCGGATTATCGAGGCTGAAAACGAGAATCGGAAGGTCGTTATCCATACAAAGAGAAGCTGCTGTGCTGTCCATAACTGCAAGACCCTTATCGAGTACATCATGGAATGTAATAGTATCATACTTAACAGCGTTCGGGTTTTTGTGCGGATCGCTGTCGTACACACCGTCTACCATTGTAGCCTTCAGCATAATATCAGCTTCAATCTCGGTTGCTCTCAAAGCCGCACCCGTGTCGGTTGAGAAAAACGGGTTACCCGTTCCGCAGCCAAATACTACAACTCTGCCCTTTTCCATGTGTCTGATTGCTTTGTTGCGAATGTACGGCTCTGCAACCTGCGGCATGGAAATAGCTGTCTGAACTCGAGAAGGTACACCGAGCTGTTCCAATGTATCTGCTACACCGAGTGCATTGATTACAGTGGCAAGCATTCCCATGTGATCGGCTCTCGTTCTGTCCATGCTTCCGCTGCTGCGGCCTCTCCAGAAATTGCCTCCGCCTACAACGATAGCAACCTGAACTCCCATCTCCACAAGCTGCTTAACAGGCTCACAATATTTAGCAACAATATTAAAATCAATACCTGTTTTCTGCTCGCCTGCCAAAGCCTCACCGCTGAGCTTCAGCAAAACTCTTTTATATTTTGGTTCCATTATTAATCATTCCTCCACTTTGGGCACAATAACCCGTTATTGTATCTATTTTACAATAAACAAACCGATATGTAAAGTCTAATATTGAATATTTACCGTAGGTTTAAAAAATTATTGAAAAAGTTATTACTTTATTCACATTGTATATCGGATAATTTTCGTTATTGTAAAACAAAAGAACACACTGCCACCCGAAAGAATTATATATTTTTTCGGGTGGCAGCAGATTTTAATTCATATTATTCAAGCCTTCACCGTTTTATTTGATTTCTTTTCGGAGGGCTCTGCTTTTGCAAAAAGCTTTATCAGTATGCTGA
>JBGVDU010000026.1:0-1928 GCA_045119555.1 Acutalibacteraceae bacterium
CAATTTCCCCTGACTTCGCTTTTGCCTACTTTTGCCGAACAGCAAAAGTAGGTGCCCCGCCCCGGCATGAGGGGCAGAAGTAGAGTAAATAGAGAACAGATTTTCAGCAAAGCTGAAAATCATAAATCGGCGAACAACAAATTACCCGTAAATAACATACCAAAAACAAAAAAAGTATCTGACGATTATAACCGTCAGATACTCCGGGGAGAACCACTGTCAGCAGGTTCTCCCCGTTCCAACCGCATGGAATGCAAAAAATTCCTTAGTGCCCCTCTCCGCTGAGTGGAGTATAAGGGAGTTTCGCTCACTGCGGTGAGCGACCAAAGACGCTGTCTTTGGAATCTGCAAGCCTTTGAAAAGGCTTGAGCGAAACTTTAATGTAAAGTTATCGAAAGATGAAAATTAAAAATAATATTCAAAAAAGTTGCATAGTTGTATGCAACTTTTTTCTTTTTCGTAGGGTCTTATAGGAGGTGATTTTTTATATGACACAAAGAACCTCAAAAGAGGTAGTGAACCAAGCAATAGCTGATTTTAACAGCATAAAAGAAGCTATACTCGGTCACAAAATAGATGTGCCGTATCCTACAAAAACATGTGAGTACGCAGGACTTATTGCTAAATTGAGAGTCGGTTGTATTGCCGGCAGAGCTTATCCTGTGCCGAATGCGTCTGTTTGCAGTATCGTTTCCGATAATGCGACGGTTTATCATAACGGAAGAACCGTACTTGCAATCGTAGGTACTGCCGAAGCAATCATAGAAGAGGAATAAATGGGAGGTATTAATTTAATGGAAGAAAATAAAATTATAAAACGCTCGAGTGTAGCGAAAGCAAACGCTTTTGCGAAGCTTTCGGCTGATTTTGAAGAGCTTTTTGAGGGTTTTGAGGGCGTCAGCTTTATCAAAAATGAGGCTGAAACAGACGAAGACGGAACTGTTACCGCAACAGAAAGTACGGTTATTTATCTTGACAGCAATAACTATATGTATTTGAAGATAGTTCCCGATGAAACATACGGAGTAAAAATCACGCTAAATTGCGGAAGCGGCGATACGGACGGAGATAATAAGCTTACTGTTGATGCAAGAGAGAAAAGCGAGAACGTAGCCTACAATATGGTGAAAACTCCGTACGGTGCTGCGTTTACAACTCTGCCGTCCGTGACAGACAGTATTACGAGCATATCGGATTCATATTTTCAAAACTTTTTTACAGTTTTTGAAGATGAAAACGGAAACAGTAAAAGAGGTTTTGTCCACATTACAGTGCCTAAGGATGAGACTTCATCTTCATACTATTATATTTGCAGTGAAGACCATGAAAGATTAGAAAAATTATCTTCTGCGAAAATATTTTTAGGCTCAGCCGCTTCTCATACGGTTTTGTGTAATGCAGTATCGTACACAAGACCGCTTGTGGCAAATCATCTGTTAAAAAAGCTTCAGTCTGAGGATAATAAATTCGGCAAAATAAAGCTTAACGGAAAGAGTTTCATTGCGGGCAGTCATTTTTGTTTGGAATGCGGGGAGGAATAATCAATGTCAACGGCAAAGCAGATTATTGATAAAGCCTGTTCATATATCGGAACGTATGACGGCGGTACAAACAACGTAATCTTCAACACAGACTACTACGGCAAACAGGTAAGCGGCTCGGCTTATCCGTGGTGCTGTGCGTTTGTGTGGGACATTTTCAGACTTTGCGGTGCGTCAGCATTGTTTTATGACGGCGAAAAAACCGCATACTGCCCAACAGTGCTTAACTGGGGCAAAAGCAAGGATTTGACGGTGTCAAAGTCAAACGGTCAGTACGGAGATATTGTTTTATTTGATTGGAATAATGACGGAGTTGCCGACCACATAGGACTGATAATCTCCAAAAACGCAGACGGAAGTTATACAACGGTTGAGGGCAACACCGCA
>JBGVDU010000027.1:0-1115 GCA_045119555.1 Acutalibacteraceae bacterium
GTGGCGTGTTATTTCATACTGCTTGCCGGGATTACCGAGACCCGCAATCAGATATTCGTAAGAGCTGCTGTTTTCGAACTTTTTCTTAAAAATCAATGTGAAAACTCCTTGTTTGTTTTTTAGCTAATTTATTATATACAAATCAGGCTGAAAGTGCAAGTAGTAAGGTTAATTTCGGACGGACAATATATAGTATAACAAAAAAATATATTTCTTTATGCTTTGAGGAGAGCTATAATGCCAAAATGGAAATAACTTTAAAAATCATTATGCTATAATTTAGTTTAACTTAAATTGAGTTATTATGCTTATTTTCAGATAAATTTCACACGGTTACGGAGGTTGTAAATATGGAAAGACAAAAGGGTCGCAAGGACGGATTTGATAAAAATAAAAAAAGAGAAGAAGCTCCCGAAAGGGAAGAAAGAAATCAGGATCTTATTATCGGCAGGAATGCTGTAAGCGAGGCGCTTCGCAATGACCGCGCCATTGATACGCTGCTTGTTCTCCGCGGAGAAAGAAACGGTTCTGTGGGCAGAATAATTGCCGAGTGCCGTGAAAAGGAAATTGTAATAAAAGAGGTAGACAAAAAGAAGCTCGATTTCCTTTGCGGACAGGGTAATCATCAGGGTGTTGCCGCCTGGGCGGCCGTACACGAATACGCTACCGTTGAGGATATGCTCAATCTTGCAAAGGAAAGAGGAGAGGATCCTTTCATCATCCTTTGTGATGAGCTCGAGGATCCTCACAATCTCGGTGCTATAATCCGAACGGCAGAAACCACGGGTGCTCACGGAATTATCATTCCGAAAAGAAGAAACGCTTCTCTTACATGGGCTGTAGGTAAAGCCTCCGCAGGTGCTGTTGAATACGTTCCCGTTGCTAGAGTGGCTAATATTGCAGCAACGCTTGACGATCTTAAAAAGCAGGGCTTCTGGGTTTACACAGTTGATATGGACGGCAAAAACTGGTGTGAAACCGATTTCAGCGGTAGTGTTGCCCTCGTTGTAGGCTCGGAAGGAAAAGGCGTAAGCCGACTTGTAAAAGAAAAGAGCGATTTTGTTGTGTCGCTTCCGATGAGAGGTAAAATAACATCTCTTAATGCATCTGTTGCC
>JBGVDU010000028.1:0-8043 GCA_045119555.1 Acutalibacteraceae bacterium
ACATTTCCGAACACTAAGCTGAGAAAAAGCAAATTTGAAGCTTGTATAAGCAAAAATCCTATAATTCCTACAATGAAATCGCCCTTGTACTCCATCATTCTTTTTAATTCCTGAGAAACAAAAATTCTGTGCATTCTCAAGGCTCTTTTAATCTGTTTCATTGCTTAACCTCCCTGCACACAAAGTCGCTTGGAAGCAGCACCCCACAAGAATTTTGAAAGCCCCCAAAAGGCAAGCACCCAAAAAAGCTGCAATCCAAGATACCACAAAAGTTCTGCATCCTTATACATTCCCATGTAAATCATAACGGGAGTATAGTTCAGCGATGCAAACGGAAGTAATAAAAATACTCTTTCAAGCGTTTCGGGCAAAAATGCAAGCGGAATTATTGTTCCCGACAAAAAGCCGACAATGCAGTTTTTCATCATATTTGCACCCCAAAGGTACTTAATTACAAATGCGATAAAGCCGAAACAAATATTAAAGAAGAAATTTATCAAATAAGCGAGCACGCAGCTGAAAACGTACAATAAAAACTGTACAATATTAAATTCAATACTGCCCATTACTATCGTGCGGACAATTTCAACACCCACTATAAGCGGAATTACAAGAGTGCAGACAGTCATAATCTTATTGCCAAGCTCTTGAAAAAGAAATGTTGCATTGTAGCTTATAGGCTTAATCATACGCATAGCGATTGAGCCGTCACGAATTTCTTCGCCTATATCATAAGTGCCGCCGCTGCTGATGAGCAATGAAGTCAAAAACATCAAAAAGATATAAACAATCATCTGCGGCATAGTAAAACCGTTTATCGTTTCACTGCCGTTTGAAAGAAAAACAGCTTTCCAAATAAAATAAGAAACAAAGCAGGCAAGCACATTTCCTATAAGTCCGAAAAACCAGTTTGTTCGGTAGGAAACAGCCTCCTGTACACCTGCATTAATAAAGGGTATGTATATGCGAAGACGTTTAATCATCAACAACGACCTCCTGCTTATACAAACGGCGGATAATCTCCTCTATATCGGCATCTTTAACGCTGATATCCTTTACCGAAACAACACCTAATGTATAGGAAAGCATATCGGCAACGGGAGCAACAGCACTGTTAAAACGAATCTTAACTGACGGTCCGTCTGTTTCAACAGAGATATCGTCATTTTTAAACTTAAAATGCTCCTTATAACCAAGCTTCTTTATGTCGCTCGGATTCTCCAAAACGAACACAAGCTCTCTCATCTGACCGTATTTGGATTTCAACTCGGAAATTTTTCCGTCAAATACGTTTTTGCCCTTATCCACCATAACTATACGCTTTGACAAAAGCTCAATGTCTGCCAAATCATGCGTTGTAAGTATAACTGTTGTCTGTTCCTCTGCGTTGATTTTCTCAATCGCCTTGCGGATATTATCCTTAACAACAACATCAAGACCGATAGTAGGTTCATCAAGGAAAAGCACCTTAGGATTATGAAGCATTGATGCGGCAATATCCGCACGCATACGCTGACCGAGTGAAAGAGTACGAACGGGACTTGTAATGAACTCATCAAGCTCCAAAACCTCATTCAAAAAAGCCATACGCTTTTTGTACTCGCTTTCCTCCACCTCGTAAATTTCCTTCAGAACTCCGTAGGTTTCACGCAAAGGCAAATCCCACCACAGCTGAGTTCTTTGACCGAACACTACGCCTATTTCCTTAACGTACTTTTTTCTGTCCTTGTTCGGATTTTGACCGTTGATAATACATTCACCCGAGGTTGGAGTAAGAATACCCGTAAGCATCTTTATTACGGTAGATTTTCCCGCACCGTTTGGGCCGATAAAGCCTAATATTTCTCCCTTTGGAACATCAAAGGAAATATCGTCAACTGCCTTTACAATTTCGTAGTCGGGTCTAAAAAGTGCCTTAAAGCTTCCCTTCAATCCCGGTTCTTTGTTTACTTTTTTAAACTCTTTTTTCAAGTTACTTACATGAATCATTGTTTGCCCCCTCCTCACAGGGCACCTTTGAAACGTCATAAAATTCTTTGAGCCAAATAATTTATGACGCTGTAAAAACTGTATGGGTATGTGTGATTTTGCTGTAAGCTTTTCGCCATGAAATTTTTTAATCATACCGAAAACAGCCTGTGTATTGTTCAATATTCATGTATTCAACGTAAATACGAATAATACCGAACAAACCGAGGAATCCACGGCAATCCCAAGGGATTTGCATTCATAATACAAAGTAACGGTAAATAAAATTAAAAGCAAACCAGTACGGTGTTCAGCGTACACGGGCACTGCCCCACCGTACAATACACAAATATATTATAATATAGACGGACATTTTTGGCAATACAAAAAAATGTTATATTTTATCGTGATTTAACGATTTTTGGCATAGTACATGATTACGACGTTTAATTTTATCAAGCTTTCAAGCAAGCGTAATTTATAAAAAAGAGGAACTGTTTTTCAACAGTCCCTCAAAAAAATGTGGAAAACTTTTTTAATCAATAAACACTCGCAACAGTTTCACCCGATGCAACCTTTGCAACATCAGATGTGATTGTTGTTACATAGGATTCAAAAGCCAAGCCTGAAAGTGTGTCGTTTATGAGTACAGGGCACTTTCTGTTCTCTGCTTCGTAATATACGGCAGAACCTGTTTTACCGTCGCTGAACTCATAAGTTACCGTAAGAACAGCCTTCTTATCCTTAGGAATTTCGTCTGTTCCGCTTCTTTCGGCAGATGTAAGATTCTGGTAGAACACGTTGAAGTTACTCTCATCGAGTGTTTCACCATTATAAGTAACTGTTGTTACAGTTGTTTCAACATCTGTATCGGAATCCTGTGTCACGGTTGTTTCTGTGGAGATTTCAAACTCATACTTCTTGTCTGTTGTTTCAACTGTAATCTTGTCAACACCGCTAAGCTTAGGGCTCATAACATTAGTCGGAAGCATCTCGTCATAAGTATAGTTTACCCATGTTATGGAAGCGGCATCCATTTGATAGATAATGCCGTCACTCAAAAGATACAGCATGTTATCTTCATCGGGAGCGGTTACCTTGTAGCTTACGGACAAATCCGGGTACTCAGCTTCAACAGTTACATAAGGATTATCAAGTCCGTATTCCTTAATTTTTTCTTCATCTACATTTACGGCAATAACCTTTTCAGCCGTGAGGTTTCTAACGTTATTTACCATATAAGTAACTGTTCCTTCATTTGCAAGAGTGTTATCCGGTGAGGTTATAACGTAGGATTCGGAGAAAGCTTCGTAATCGGAATATTCAAGGGAAATTTCTTCTCCGCCGAAAAGACTTCCGCCGAATACCATTTTAGTAAACACATTGCCCGAATCATCGGAAGCGGCAAAGCCAATTTCGGTAGTGAGCATATCCATTGCACCGTAAAGGTAGCCGTCTGCGGCATCGCTGTCAACAAGGTAAACATTATTGTCACCATCTACCATTACATAAGCACCCAAATCGGAGGAGGCATCACTGCCCACGCGTATTGTTGCCGTATCACCTGTGTTGTATGTTACCTTGACAACAGCTCTCGGCTCGTCAAAGCCGAAATCGGATTTCTTCGTGCCGTCGTCAACAATCTTTGTAGAAGTAAGACTTGCACAGTCGTTTGCCACTGTATCGGGAGCACCTGTAAGAAGCTCCATATCCTCATAGCCCTCGAGGGTATAAATTGTTTCTTCCGTGTAAGTGGATGTTGTGCCGTCCTCGGCTACGGATTCCGTAGTAGGAGTTTCGGAAAGCAAAGTAAATTTGCCGTATTCATTATCTACCTCGATCTTTTCGATTTCAGCGGGAATGTGAGAAATAAGGTTATATTCCTCCGTAAACTCTGAGGTAGTATCCTCCTCGCTCGAGGTCGGAACTACGAAGTAAACAAGCAAAAATATGCCCACAAGAAGCACAACTGAAACAATGGCTATAATCATAGTCTTGGTTGTCTTTTTCACAGTCTTGCACTCCTTTCCGTTACATGTTCTTTCTCTTGATAAATATTACAATACCTGCAATAAGAACGATTACAGGAACAGCAATTATAAATATTGCACCCAAGGTATAAATCTGAGCAGATGTAATACCAAGTTCGTCACTCTCAAGAGATACGGCTGCGATATTAACGTCTACATCGCCTCTGCCTGTCAAAGTATTCAAAAGTGAAAGCATATAAGAGGAGTTACCGTACACAGAGGAAGAAAGCGTAGATTCGGACATCGAAACACTTGTGGCAATTACCACAATGTTAGATGACTTAGTTTCTGTTGCTGAGGAATCGGTATCGGTATCCGTATCAACAGTGGAGGTTGATGACTTTGTTGCAATAGCGGCAATGTTTACGTTTGGAACATCAACATATTCTACATCCTCCGATGCCTGATCTTCTGTTTCGGTTGTAACAGGATAGAGCATCTGACTCTGTTCTGACAAAGTAATCAAAGAAGAAGCCTTGCTGTCATCAAGAACAGTAACAGCCTTTGTATAGCCTCCGAGTGTGCAGTAAGGAAGATCTGCATTCTTCATATTTGCAGTGTAAGTTGAATCGCTGTACTGTGCGGCATAAAGGTAATATCCGCCGCCCAAAGGTGCTGTGTAATTGCTGTCGTTTTCAATGGCGTAGCCCTCTTCAACATCAAGACCCCACTCTTCGAGCAAGGAATCAATGTTCGGAAGCTCCTGCAAAGAAGCAGACGGCAAATAAATAAGCTGTTTTCCGTACTCACCGTTGTTATAAAGGAAATCGGAAATTGTATCAACAAATGAGCTGTCCAAATCAACACTTGGAGCATACAAAACGAGAATGGAGGCATCCTCGGGAATTACACCGAGTGCAGGAGAAACTTCTTCTGTTTCAAAGCCGTTATTCTCGAGCATATTCATATAAGCGGTGTAATCCTCAAGAGAAATATCGGAAATAAATGCCGCCTTCGGCTTTTCGTCAAGAGTAACATTCAAAATTGCAGATGTTACTGCTTCTTCAACCTTGGAGCCTACAATGTAAGAATAGCCGTAATAGGTGTCATACTGGAACTCAAACATATCTGTTGATGTTAGATATTTATATTCGTTTTCACCTTGAACAATTACATTGTACGAACTAATCTCTTCATCGAAATTATCATCAAAGGTAGGATTTGAGGACAAGTCGATATATTGAACATCAATCATATTCGAAGCATAGCCGTACTTATTTAACAAGGAGCAAGCTTGAACATAATAGTCACCGCCGCTGCGGAAATCCTGCTCTTCAGCGAGAGCATAAATCGTTATTTTCTCATCAAGAGTATTCAAAAAATCGGTAGTTTCCGTAGAAAGTTCAAAATTATCCGAGCCGGTTGTGTCAATAACAAGTGCGGGGATTTTTTCAACAAGCGTAGCGGTAATCATGTTTACAACAACAACCGCTACAATGCACAAAACTACCAAAACCACTGAGAACCAGCCTCTTTTAAAAGCTCTTGCCTTGAGTGATTTTCTCACTTTTTTGGCAGCCTTCTTTTCTTCCTTAGCTGCCTTCTTATCGGTATTTTTATTTTCTTTATTACTCATCTCGGCACACCTCCTTAACTCCAACGTCTTTTCTCAATTACACGCACTGTAAGGAATATGAACAATGCAATTACACTGAGGAAGAATACTAAATCAGCAGGGTTAAGCAAGCCTACTGTGAAATTCTGATAATGTGTGACAAAAGAAATGCTCTCGAAAATTGTTTGGATAAATGTAACAGGAATTGCCGATGTAACATTATCAAGCAAGTAAATGAAAAGGCCTACCGCAAAACCCGAAATTGCGGCAATCATCTGGCTTTCGGTCAACGAAGAAAGGAAGAGATCAATCGCAATCATCGCACAGCCCAAAATGAACAGACCGAGGAAATTGCAGAGAATAACCATCCAGTTCGGTGAAACGAAGAAAGAAAGCACAAAACCGAAAATGATGTAAATCAGCATACATACAAGGTACAAAGCCGCAGCCGCAAAAAACTTACCCATAACTACACCCAACACACCGGTAGGCGATGTAATCAAGGCTTGATCTGTTTTAAGTCTTTTTTCATCACTCCACAGCTTCATGCACATAATAGGAGTAACTAAAATTGTTACAAGAAACATGTTTGAAAAAACGTATGTAAGATTTGATGTGTCGTTAAACAGACAAATCAAAGTAAAGAATACGCCTGAGAAAAACAGGAAAATTGCCATAATTACATAAGCAATCGGAGAACAAAAATAAGAATAAAGCTCTCTTTTTATGATAGCAATCATTAATTCTTACCCCCTGACTTTTTATTATACTGAGTGTCGTTAGTAAGCTTAAGGAATACTTCTTCAAGTGAAAGGTCTGCACTCTGCATAAGGAGAATAGGACAATTAATTTCCGCAAGAGCATAGAACACACGACGTCTGATATCCGCATTTTCGTTTGCTTCCACGATGTACTCATATACACCCTCGGAAACTTCTCTTTCTTCCTTTACATTTCTTACGCCGTCAACACTGCCGATAGCATTTTTAACGGCGGACTTTGAGCCCTCAACCTGGAGAAGAAGTCTGTTTGTCTTGGTAAGAGTTTTTGAAAGACCTTCAGTTGTTTCATCTGCAACAATTTTGCCGTTGCTTATAATAACAACTCTGTCGCAAATAGCCTGAACCTCTGCAAGAATGTGGGAGGACAGAATAACAGTATGCTTTTTACCGAGGCTCTTTACAAGATTTCTGATTTCGATAATCTGCTTCGGGTCAAGACCTACTGTCGGTTCATCGAGAATGAGCACGGGAGGATTGCCAAGCAGAGCCTGTGCAAGACCTACACGCTGTTTATAACCCTTAGAAAGGTTCTTGATGAGTCTGTGCGTTACATTGTCAATCTTAACAAGCTTGCACACCTCATTTATATGCTCTTCCTTGTCAAGCTTGACGTTTTTAAGGTCGAACATAAACTCCAAATACTTTTGAACCGTCATATCCATGTAAAGCGGAGGGATTTCCGGTAAGTATCCGATTTTGCTTTTTGCCCCTTTGGGGTCGTCTAAAATTTCACAGCCGTCTATTGTGACTGTGCCGCTTGATGAGGATAAATAACCTGTGATGATATTCATAGTGGTTGATTTACCTGCACCGTTTGGTCCGAGGAAGCCGAGTATTTCACCGCTGTTAACGGTAAAACTTA
Organism: Acutalibacteraceae bacterium; assembly: GCA_045119555.1. Lineage (GTDB taxonomy): Bacteria > Bacillota > Clostridia > Oscillospirales > Acutalibacteraceae > RUG592. The sequence goes on from JBGVDU010000028.1 coordinate 7,198, forward strand.
CATCGTCCACGGCTTTTGTTTCGCCGTAGCATTTTGTGATGTTTTTAACTTCTACCATCGCCATTTTCACTCCTTGTTATATTTTCAGTCTAACGTTTTTATTATCGTACAAAATTGTTAATAAGATATGAATTATCGAGGTTTTTGCGATGAAAAATTTATACATTTTCAAATTATTTTTCTAAAATTCTTGTAATTTACGTTAAATTAACATTAATGTTATTTGATATAATCAAAATTTTTACTAAAACTGTGCAATAAAACAAAGCAGAGAATGATCTCTCACTCTCTGCTTTGCCGAAAATTGAATATAGGAGTTATAAAACTTATTATTTAGTTAATAATTACTTCTCAACGCTTTTGCCGATTTTATAACCTGTATCAAGGTTAATATCATATTTCTGAATCAAGAAGGCATCGACAGCCGAAACCTTTGCGTCATCGTTTACATCGACGGCGAGCTTAGCTTTACTGCTTAGTGTCTTATTACCAACCGCTGCCTGCTGGCACAGTGTAGCATCTCTGAGGTTTACTTTGCCGTCCTGGTTAGCATCGCCGAGAAGAACCTTTACAGTAGGCTCGTCGGAATCTGTATCGGAATCGGTATTTGTGTCTGAATCTGATTCATCATCGGAATCGGTATCAATTACAGGAACATAGTCCTTCCATGAGTTACTTGCAGAGAAAAGCTTTGAAGAACCGCCAATTGAAAGACCCGGCTCCATATCTGCAGGATATCTGTTTGATGCAGAACCTGTTCCGTCACTGAAAATAACCAAACCGTTCTCAAAATCGCCCTCAACCTCAAGCTTATAGTAGCCTGTTGAGGAATCCTTTGTCATCTGA
>JBGVDU010000029.1:0-2558 GCA_045119555.1 Acutalibacteraceae bacterium
AAACTCTTCGCTTGTGGGGTCGATTTTCGTAAATACCTTTGCCGCCTGGGTCATTGTATAAAGCGGCTTCAATCTTTTGTTGACTTTTATCGGCGTAAAAATACAGTTGAACAAGAATATCACTAATTGTATAATAATCAAACCGGAAAGCGTATAATATAAAAATTCACCTATAAACTGAGCCGAAAATATATGTTCTTTGCCGCTGATATCATAAACAGAAAGCGACAATGTCTGCATTGCCTCGAGCAATGTTGCTTTATTAAAATCAGCGTTTAAAGAAAATCCGTTAAAATTAGTAATGCTTCCGTTGACTGTATTCAATGAATTAAAGCAAAAACCGCTTAGCATTAAAACAATATAAACAACATCAAAAACAATCATTCCAAATAAGGAAGAAAAAATTCGCTCAATGGAAAACTGAAATGCAATGGATCTGTTTCGCTTTTTTTCTTGGGATATTTCTTTATTTTTTGCTTTTATTTCTTCTTTATTCTTTTTCTTAGCTTCCTTATTTTTAAGCTTTTTTTCTTTTTTCAATTCTATTTTTTCATCCTTAGTCTTCTTTGATGACATAACCCACACCCCTTACGGTTGTGATAATTTTAACATTAAACTTTTCGTCTATTTTTTGTCTGAGATATCTTATGTAAACATCAACCACATTAGTTTCACCAATATAGTCATATCCCCACACATTTTCAAGCAAAGTATCTCTGGACAAGACTATATTTTTATTCTGCATAAGAGTTTGCAAAAGGCTAAATTCCTTTGCTGTCAGTTCAACGGGCATTCCGTTGTATGTTACCTTAAATCGGTTGCTGTCGAGCGTGATTCCACAGCAGTGGAGAACGCTTGATTTTGTATCCGTAGCAGTATTTTTTCTGAGAGTTACACGGATTCTTGCGAGCAATTCTTCAATGGCAAACGGCTTTGTAATATAATCATCCGCACCCATATCAAGTCCCGAAACCTTATCCATGACGGCATCTCTTGCTGTAAGCATAATCACGGGAACGTCGGATTCCTTGCGGATTCTTCGCAAAATCTCAATGCCGTTTATTCCGGGCAGCATGATATCAAGCAAAATCAAATCATAACCGCCCTGTTCTGCCAACGCAAGACCCGTTCTGCCGTCGGTTGCTTTTTCAACCTCGTATCCCTCATGCTTTAATTCAAGCTCAACAAAACGAGCAATTTTTTCTTCGTCTTCAACAATCAAAATCTTTTGCATAATTCACCTCAAAAATAATCAAAATACAAAATTAAAAAGTGTATTATCTATTATTCATTCCTTACTGTAAGCTCTGCCAATAATCTTATATTAATTATATAATCAAATTCGCATATTAGCAAGGTAAGTTTTATTTATAAGATTACTTTTTATTGATTTTCCCATATAAAACAGATACTATACGACAGAGCCGTTTCTGCCCTATCGTATAGTATTATTAAAACTTCCTCACTTTATCACTTGACCGAATTTTTAACGTCAGCTTTAATCTTCTGAACGAAGTCATAAATCTGATCCATAATTCCGTTTACTTTTTCGTTGCCAAGCTCTTGTCCCCTGAAATAATATTTAACATTGAAGAACATTGAAATAAGCATTATAACCAAAATCGAGCTTATACTTGATAAAAGTATAATGATGAAAACGATAATCGGTATAGGGATAATATCTTTACCGTTGTGTGAAATCACAAGCTGATCGTGGAAAAGACATCTGCAAACTCTTTCCAAGAAATTGCTTACTTTATCTTTTTCGCCTTCAATATTGAATGAGTTATTACCCGACTGATAATCCTGCTCGTTTTTTGTGTATGTGCTGTACTGAGATGAAGCGGTGTTATTCTGTGTTGAATAATTTTTTTCAACATATATCATCGCATCGAGCAAATCCCAGTTATTTTTAATCAAGGCATCCTCTGCCTGCTCGCGTGTAACACCTGATTTTTGAACGATTTTATCTACCATTTCTGTATTTGTCATAATAAATCCTACCTTCCGTAAATGTATGATGTAATTAAGTTTTTTTATTTAAATTTACTGCTTTGTGTTGTTCATGCCTTCTTTAAAGTCGTTTTTGATCTGCTTTGCAACGTCTGCCGCTTTGTTCATAACGTCATTGACTGTTCCCTCGCCGATGCCCTTACCGCTGAATGAATACTTATATCCCAAAAACAAGCCTACAATCAAGAGTGTAATTGTTATTGGGAAGATGAAAATAATCAGAAAAACAAACAGGAGAACGGGAATTTTTGCTGTCTGCTTTTCACCCTTAGTAACTACGAAGGAATTATCAACTCCCATTTGCAAAACCGATAAAACAGTGCCGCAGATTTCGCCGAGGAATTTGCTGAATGAGAAATTACTCTCCGTGCTACCTCCGTTGTAGCCGTTTCCATATCCGTTCTGCTGAGTATATCCGTCGCCCGGTGTCTGATATCCTGAGTGAATATCCTGCTTGAAGGAAGTCTGATAACCCTGCTGTGTATTTTGCTGTACATTCGGCTGTACATTCGGCTGAGGGTCTTTCTTAAGATTCGGAATACCGC
>JBGVDU010000030.1:0-5261 GCA_045119555.1 Acutalibacteraceae bacterium
CAAATACGTCGGGTGCAAGAAATGCCGATGAGGCTGTGAGAATTGCCCGACTTGCCAGAGAATGTGGCTGTGGCGACTTTGTTAAGGTGGAAATTATTCGTGACAGCCGCTATCTTTTGCCCGATAACTTTGAAACGGTAAAGGCTACCGAAATCCTTGCAAAGGAAGGGTTTGTTGTTATGCCTTATATGTATCCCGATTTAAATGTCGGCCGTGATTTGGTAAACGCAGGTGCGGCGGCAGTTATGCCGCTTGCCGCTCCGATTGGCTCTAATAAAGGACTGGCAACTAAGGATTTTATACAAATTCTGATTGATGAAATAGATTTGCCCATTATAGTAGATGCAGGAATAGGCAAGCCGTCACAGGCGTGCGAGGCTATGGAAATGGGTGCGGCGGCAGTTATGGCAAACACAGCTATCGCAAGTGCAGGCGACATTCCTGCAATGGCACAGGCTTTTAAATACGCAATTAAGGCAGGCAGAGAGGCTTATTTGTCGGGCATGGGAAGAGTAATAGAAAAGGGTGCGGTTGCATCATCGCCGCTTACAGGCTTTTTAAATGAGTAATAACAGCAGAGGTAAAAAATGATTACAAGAGATACAAACCACATGGAGTACCAAGAGGGAATGGAGGATATCGGTTCTGAAATAATGGATAAGGTTATTTCAATGATGAATGAATACGATCCCGATTCCTACACCGCAGAGGACGTTAAACGTGCTCTAAATTCCGAAAGGCTTACGCCGAATGAGTTCGGTGCATTGCTTTCGCCTGCCGCAATGCCTTTTCTTGAAGAAATGGCACAGAAGGGAAAAGCGGAAACTAAGAAGCACTTCGGAAATTCCGTTTTTTTGTTTACGCCGCTTTATATAGCGAATTATTGTGAAAATCACTGCGTTTATTGCGGCTTTAACTGCTATAATAAAATCAGACGTGCCTGCTTAAATGCAGATGAAATTGAAGCAGAACTTAAAGCAATAGCGAAATCGGGATTGGAGGAAATTCTGATTTTAACAGGCGAAAGCCGAGTGAAGTCCGATGTTAAGTACATAGGCGAGGCTATAAAGCTTGCAAAGAAATATTTTAAAAATGTCGGAATAGAAGTATATCCGATGAATTCGGACGAGTACGCATATTTACACGAGTGCGGAGCTGATTTTGTAACCGTATTTCAAGAAACCTATAATTCCGATAAATACGAAACTCTCCATTTGCAGGGTGCAAAGAGAATATTCCCATACCGCTTCAATGCTCAGGAAAGAGCCTTAAAGGGCGGCTTTCGAGGTGTTGCATTCGGTGCATTGCTCGGTCTTGATAACTTCCGCAAGGACGCTTATGCAACGGGACTGCACGCATATTATTTGCAGAGAAAATATCCGCAGGCAGAAATTTCAATTTCATGTCCAAGGTTACGCCCAATAATAAATAACGATAAGGTAAACCCGAAGGATGTACACGAGCCACAGCTTTTGCAGGTTATGCTTGCATACAGACTGATGTTGCCGTTTGCAGGCATTACCATTTCTACAAGAGAAAGAAAGGATTTTCGTAATAATGTAATCGGCATGTGTGCCACGAAGATTTCAGCAGGCGTAAATGTCGGAATAGGCGGTCACAGCGCTGAGGAAAAGGGTGACGAGCAGTTTGAAATTGATGATGCAAGAACGGTAGACGAGATTTACTCTGCTATAAAAGAACGTGGCTTACAGCCCGTTATGAACGACTATGTGTATGTTTGATATTGTATGTGTCACAGCGAGAAAAATGTGCTGTGAGCCGTTAGAGGATAGAATAAAGGGGATTTTGCACAGCGGTGTCGGCAGGGTGATACTTAGAGAAAAGGATTTGTCGGAAACGGAGTACATCGCTTTGGCAAAAAGAGTTTTGGATAAGACATATTTTGATGAAAGAGTGTCACTCCATTTTTATCCGCAAGCGTGCGAAGAGCTGAAGCATAAGTATCTGCATATTTCGGTGCCGATATTAAAGCAGAATAAGGATATAAAAAGCCGAGTAAAAGTGCTTGGTGTGTCGGTGCATTCGTTGGAAGAAGCAAGGCTTGCACAGAAGCTGGGAGCAGACTACATCACAGCAGGGCATATATTTGCAACGGATTGCAAAAAGGGTGTTCCTCCGAGAGGTACAGAGTTTTTAACATGCTTGTGTAAAAATGTTGAAATCCCTGTGTATGCAATAGGCGGAATTAATAAGGAAAACATTGAATTAATAAAAAATTCGGGTGCCGCAGGGGCATGCTTAATGAGCTCGCTAATGACTTGTGAGAATGTGGGTAACTATATTAAACAGCTGTAACCGATAAGAATAATTATAGCTAATTCATTAAAAAAACAAGACTGACATCGCATTAAACGATGTCAGTCTTTAATATCAGATATTTAATTCCAATAATCGAATTAGCCGATATCTACGCCGAAGTTACCGCAAAGTGCAGCCAAACCGCCAGAGAAACCACTGCCGATAGCACTGAATTTCCACTCACCGTTGTGTCTGTACAATTCAGCAACTACAACTGCTGTTTCAACAGAGAAGTCCTCGCCCAAATCGTATTTAATCAACTCTTTGCCCGATGCTTCGTCAAGAACACGGATATAAGAGTTCTCTACCATACCGAAGTTCTGATTTCTCTCCTCAGCCTGGTCAATAGTAACAGTAAAGCTGATTTTTTCAATATCAGCAGGAATAGCTGTAAGGTCTACCTTGATAACCTCGTCATCGCCATCGCCTTCGCCTGTTCTGTTATCGCCCTGATGCTCAACACCCGGGCCGATTTTCTGATTGTAGAAAATGAAATCATCACTGCTTCTTACTTTGCCTGTACCTGCAAGCATGAATGCGGCTGTATCCAAGTCGAACTGTGCACCGCCGTCATAACGGTTTACGTCCCAGCCAAGACCAACAATGATTTTTGTCAAGCCGCCGCTGATACCCTCATCTGCAGCTACCTTTGCTAAACTTACCTTACTACCTTTACTTAAACTTACCGGCATTTCAATAATCCTCCCATTAATTGTTTTAATTATAAAAATATTTATTATCATCGCTTAGCAATACCAAAATTAGATATTGCTAAGCATTTATGATTTAAGTATAAAGCTTGAAAAGTGCATTTATTAATTTATTTTAAAGTCCGAACAAACCGCCAAGACCGCCTAAGCCGCCGCTGCTGCCGTTGTTATTTCCACCGTTGCCGCCGAGCATGTTTCCGAGTCCGCCCAATGTATTCTGAACACTGCGGCCTGCTTCGCCCAATGACTGGTTACGCTGAGCCTGTGCTCTCTGACCCGAAGAACCGCCGTCCATGCCGATGTTAACACCCGATGTTCTCTCGTTAGGCTGAATGATAACAGTTGCACGGCTGTTTCCGCCCCACTCGAACATATAAGATTCACCGGAAGCCTGTCCGATGAGGTTCTTCCAAGACAAATCAAGCTTGAAGCCCGGATCGTTACCAACCCAGCAAACTACTGAATCAGGGTCAACCTCAAGAGTAGAGCCGTTCTGAACATTGCTGAGTACAATCGGGTTGCCGTCTACAAGAACAGCTACCTGTGCGTTCGGGCCTACACCTGTAAGTGTTGATGTAGCAAGACCTTTCTGAGAAATAACACCCTGTGCAAGGAATCTTATTCCGTACTTACAGTCTGCCGTAAATGCCAAAATGTTCTCGGACTCAACGGAAATAGTTTCGCCCTGTCTGAGATTGTAAACAACAACGTGCTGAGCCTCGTTAGCGTAATATGTAATGTTGTCGCCTCTGTTAACAACCTTCATCAAAGGAAGATTTTCACCTGTGAAGCGACGGCCAAGCTGACCGAGAGCCGCCTGGAGCGGATTGCCCTGAGGTCCCAAAAGAACCTTTTCAAACTGATAATTCTTTGCACCGTAGCACTCGCCGCAGATAAAAGCACCTGCTTTTGTAAAGAGAACGTCGCCGCCGCCCTGAGAAGTAACCTTGAGCGTAAGCTCGTTCACTGTTTCTAATTTAATCATTAGTATCTCTCCTTAATTTTTAGTTATATATAAATCGTCCTTAAATTTCTGAATTAGTCCGCAACATTAACGCCGTAAACTCCGCAAAGTCCTGCCAAATCCTCGGCAAAGCCGTTGCCTACGGGGTTAAATCTCCATTGTCCGCCCTTGTTGTAAACCTCACCGACAACCATGGAGGTAACATTTGGGAAGTATTCCGAAAGTGAGAACTTTACAAGCTCCTTGCCGGTTGTTTTATCAACAACTCGAACATAAGCGTTAGCTACCATGCTGAAATTCAAATGATTCTCCAAGGCTTCATTAATGGTAACAACAAAAGCAATCTTCTGTACACTTGGGTTAAGCTGATTTAGCTTGATTTCAATAATTTCATCGTCACCCATAGCGGCACCTTCTGTGCTGTCGCCAAAGTGTCTGATACTTCCGTCGGGGCTGATTGGCTGACCGTAGAATACAAACCAGTCATCACCTACAACCTTATCATTAGCACCGAGCATGAACGCAGAAGCATCCAAGTCACAAGCCTGATTCAAAATATCCCAACCAAGGCATACCTGAATTTCCGAAAGATTTGGATTCATCTGTGACAAAGATGTCTTTTGTCCCTTCTTCAAATGAACTCCGCCGCCGTTAGGTCTTTGCTTAGGTGCGATTGGCTGAGCCGCTTGCATAGGCTGTGCTTGCTGCATAACGGGCTGAGTTGTCTGCATAGGCTGTGTCTGCTGCATAACAGGCATAGTATTCTGCATAGGCTGATTCTGTTGCATAACAGGCTGTGCCTGCTGTTGTGTCGCCGAACCGTTGTTTAATGACAGTAAGCTGTCTGCACTCAATGCACCCTTAGTGCTCATTGGTATATTAAACATTTTATACCCTCCTTACTAAATAAATACTGTGAATATAAGCTATTCCCACTTTCTTATAATAGCATAAGTAGTACAGGTTGTCAAAATAAAACTGTGTATTTACAAAAATTTAATTTATAAGAAAAAACCTGGCTTTTTTACTTTTTGAAAAATAATATTTAGTGCTCATTGGTATATTAAACATTTTATACCCTCCCTACTAAATAAATACTGTGAATATAAGCTATTCCCACTTTATTATAATAGCATAAGTAGTACAGATTGTCAAAATAAAACTGTGTATTTACAAAAATTTAATTTATAAGAAAAAACCTGGCTTTTTTACTTTTTGAAAAATAATATTATGTTATTGCATTTAAAATATTAGCTTGCGAAGAAATG
>JBGVDU010000031.1:0-1705 GCA_045119555.1 Acutalibacteraceae bacterium
TGTATCTGCACCACTGTTTGCCATAGCAACAGAACCACGGATATTGAAAAGCTTATCCGAGAACTCGTCCTCAAAAGCTTCACCGTTAGCACTCTCTCCGCCTGCACCTGTTGCAGTCGGGTCACCGCCCTGAATCATAAAGTCGTTAATTACTCGGTGGAATGTAACACCGTCATAATAACCCTCTTCGGCAAGTGTAAGGAAGTTCTCAACAGCCTTAGGCGCTGCCTCGGGGAAAAATCTGAGAGTGATGTCGCCCATGCTTGTGTGCATGATAGCTATTTCCTCACCAACATCGGGAGTTTCAAGCTGATAACCGACCTCATTCTCGGTGTCCTCATAATAATCGGCACCAAGACCAAGCTCGGATAAATCATATTCGGGTATTTCCGAAGCTACCGAGGATACCTCCGAAGTTGTGCTGCTTGCACTTGAAGATTCGTTACTGCTGTCATCATTACAGCCGGAAAGCACGGAACACATCAGCATAGATACCGCAAGGATAAATGCCGCATACTTTTTGTACATAAATCTTTCGCTCCTTTAAAACTTATTTATCTTTTATATTTTAAACCAAATCCGACAATTTTGCAACCACTACGGCGAAATAACAAATAAAAATTAACAGTGTACATAAATATTTAATAAAATGTTCTGTAATCTCAAAGCTTAGATATATTCATCTTGAAAATCTCAAATATTTCTCACAGCCCAATCTACTAAACATAACACCAAATTCCTATTATCATCAAGGCTGATTCAAGCTTTGAACTCCTTGCAATGAGTATAATTATAACATTTTATAAGCTATATTATGGAACAACTCCGCTGTTTTCGGAATATTTCACATAAAATCAAGCATATACATCTGTGAAATGAATTATTTACAAACGGAAGGGAAGACAGAAAATGACACAATTTTTTCCCGAAGGGGTTTTAAGCAACAAAGCGGAAAATAATTATTACCTAAAAAATTTGTCAACTCTTACAGAAGCAATTCACGAAGGTAAAATACTCGAATCTACCGTCAACGTCTGCGACTGTGCACACAACTTGATTTTAGATCTAAACGGGATTAAAGGTATTATTCCCCGTGATGAGGGTGCTATCGGCATTAAAGAGGGCAAAATCAGAGATATTGCGATTATATCAAGGGTAAACCGTCCCGTTTGCTTTATTGTCACAGGACTTGAAAAGGACGATTACGGCAACACCGTAGCCATTCTTTCCAGAAAAGCGGCTCAGGAACGCTGTATGAACAATTACATCAGCCACCTTTCGCCGGGTGACATTATCGACGCAAAAATTACGCATTTGGAGCAGTTCGGTGCATTTGCCGACATAGGCTGCGGAATCGCTTCCTTACTGCCCATTGACTCCATGTCTGTTTCACGAATCGAACACCCACGCCAAAGATTTGTAACGGGCATGGATATAAAGGCAATCGTGAAAAGTAACGATAACGGCAGAATATGCCTCTCACATAAGGAGCTTCTCGGAACGTGGCAGGAGAACGCAGACCTGTTTGAAATCGGTGAAACAGTATCGGGCATCGTGCGAAGCGTTGAAGAATACGGTGCTTTCATCGAGCTTACTCCGAATCTCGCAGGACTTGCGGAGCTCAGAGATGGCTTAAAGCCGGGCATGCAGGTTAGTGTTTACATAAAAAACATTATCCCGCCTAAAATGAAAATCAAGCTTATTG
>JBGVDU010000032.1:0-7759 GCA_045119555.1 Acutalibacteraceae bacterium
AAACCACCCTGTGGGTAACATTCAAATCCCAACTTTCATAAATAAACTTACACACTTTTCTTGACAAACCCTTAACACTCGTACCACTTAGAGCAGAAACTTTAACAGTTTCTGCTTTTTCTTAATTTTAAAAAAGTTCAAACCAATAAATTTTTTGATTTTCTCCCCCAAAAACTCAATCACATGATATAAAAAGCCTCCCACGCTGTCCTATTCGGATATTGTGGGGGCTTGTTTGATTGTTTGATTGTCGATTTTCTGTTTGTTCTATTATTTGATTGCCTGCTTGTCTATTTGTTTGCTTATCTGTTTGTCTGATTGCCCGATTACCCGATTTGTTTGATTATCTGCTTTGGGGGAATTGATTAATTATTTTATCGCTCTTATCTTTCTTATCTCTCTTATCTCTCCCATCTCACTCATCTCTATTATCTCTTTTGTCTTTATCATCTCTCCCATCAGCCTTAGAAATATATCAAATGCTGATGTTATTGTTTGATATTTCCTCGGTGGTCGGTGGGGTTTTGGGGTGTTTTTTTGTCAGCAGCAGTCCGCTTGTTATTGCTGTAAGGGGGGCTACTGTGACGAGGCCGAAGGAGCCTACTATCGTATGTACGATTTCGGCGGCTACATACTTGTAGTTGAGCATAAATTCAACAGGTGTACCCTGTGCCATGAACACCATCAGCAAGGCAATGTAGCTTCCCGAATACGCAAGGAGCAGGGTTGTTGTTGTTGAACCGCATGCGGCTCTTCCCACGGCGAATCCTGAGGCTATGGCTTCCTTTGCACTTATATCGGGCTTTTTCAAAACAACCTCATTTACTGCGGAGCATATATCAACCGACAAATCCATTACCGCACCCGATGAACCGAGGAAAATTGATGCCATAAATATTTTTGTTAAATCAAGCGTTTGATAACCTGCATACAAAAGGCTCTCGCTCGATTCCATAACGGCACCGTGAATTTTAAACAAATCTGTAAAAATTACTCCGAGCACAGCCGTCACCGCAATGCCTAAAATTGCTCCCGAGGTTGCCGCCAAGCAACGTCTGTCAAAGCCGTAAATCAAGCTGAGTATAAGAGTTGTAATTACAAGCACCACACCCATGGCAACCCATATCGGGTTCCAGCCTTTAAGCATGAGCGGCACGAGTATTTTCCACATTATTAATATTGTATCTATAAACGAAAGTATTGCCCGAACACCTGTTGCACCTGCAAACAATATCAGCAACAGCAGGAAAAGTCCCGCAAGCAATGCTTCTTTATCCAATCTGTAATGGTCGGTCATGGTAACGGTTGTAATTTCACCGTTGCTATGGCTTACGGCTACAAAGGCGATATCTCCAACCGAAAATAATTTATCCTGTGCCAGAGAGCCGTTAAGTCTGTTCACGGCTTCTGTTTCTTCACCCTCAAACTGACCGCCGAGTATGCGAACCGTACATCTCTGCTCGCCGCTGCGAACTAAGCCTGTATCTATTACCGAGCTTTCATCGGTGGTGAGAACCTCGGCTTTAACACGGTCTGCATTTGCATAAGTAAGTGCCCCCTCATATCCGGTGGGCAAAAATATAAGAATTACCATTAAAATCAACGACACAAGCACAGGACCTTGTGTTTTTCGCAAATTCTTGAGGTTTATATTTTTTAAGCTTCTTTTTTTCAACAAATTTTTTTCCATACTATCCCTTACAACTTTTTATAATACAAGACTGCCCTGCCACAAAGCGTTATTTCGGCTTTGTGACAGGTGTTTTGTTTGTGCATTTAATTTAATATTTAATAATTATACTGTTCTCTCTGTTACTTCACATCGAGCAAGTCTGCCATTTTGTTGTAGATATCGGTATTATCGTAATATCCGCCGAAATTCTCAGCACCTGCACCGTCTGCGAACACTGCAACGGGCAAGCCTGTGTGTGAGTAGCTTGTAAAGTCGATGCCCGACTTATTGTTAAGAATGTGTGTAACAGTTACACTGAACGGGTTATATGTTCCGTAAAGAACGTATTCCTCTTGGGTATATTCATCTGAATCGTAATCAGTCATAGCAAGCTCGTAAGCAGCCTTCAAACGCTCGATTTCATATTCTGTAAGCACAAGCTTATCGTCATCGTCACCCTTTGTTTTAAGGCCGAAGAGCTTTTCAACGTCTTTCATTGCATCATCGAAAGATGTATTGTTTTCCTTATACTTTGACACATACTCCTCGTCAAACTCACTGAAGGAAATAGTCTGATTTGTGAGGTTTGAAAGGTAAGTATCGTAGTCCGTACCTGCATAACCGATTGTAAGACCGCCTGTTTCGTGGTCGCCTGTTACAAGGATAAGTGTTTCGCTTGGGTGCTCAGCCGCAAAGTCGATAGCAACCTGAACTGCATCTGACAAAGCAACTACGTCTGTTACCGTTGAGCCTGCATCGTTGGCGTGACAAGCCCAGTCGATTTTGCCGCCCTCGCACATCATAAAGAAGCCGTTGTCGTTGTCGAGCACTTCGATACCCTTTTCAACATAATCTGCAAGTGCCCAGTTATCCTCCTCACGGTCGATTTCATAGGACATTGCGTCGGCATCTGCCAAATTTTCGTCAATCAATATAACCTTTTCATCATCAGCCGTTACCTTTTCCGCATCAGCCTGTGTCTTAGTTACCTTATAGCCTGCTTCCTCTGCCAAGGTATAAAGGTCGTCCTTATCCTCGTCTGCACCTATCGGCTTCAAAAGTCCGCCGCCTGCGAAATACTCAAAATTAGATTCGATAAGCTCCAAGCCGATTTCATAGTAGTTGCTTCTGCTTGCCTGGTGTGCATAGAAAGCGGCAGGGGTAGCATGATTAAGGTTTACGGAGGAGATTACGCCGATTTTCCAGTTCTTCTGCTCGTGAAGCTTTTCGGCGATTGTTTCATATTCCGTTGTGCCTGTTTCATCTACATTAATCATGCCCGAGTATGTTTTGTTACCCGTTGAAATAGATGTGGCAGTTGAAGCGGAATCCGGAGCAAAGCTGCAGGAATCATAAGTTACAGCGGAGCCTGCAACGTCAAAGTTCATAAAGTTAAGTGCTGTGGGTCCGTCAAGAACTGCACCGTCACGCTCTTCTCTGCCAATGCTCGGTTCTGCCTGCATATAGTCATCATCTGCAACTGCACCGAGGTAGTCGGCTGCTGCCTGGAACTGCGGATAACTCATGCCGTCACCGATAAACAGGAACACATACTTCGGAGCAGTAGCCTCTGTGCTGTTGTCTGTTGTTTCCGTAGAGTTTGACTGTACGGAAGATGCAGACTCTGACGAGCTTGTTGATGCTTCCGATACCGAGGACGCACCCTCCGTTGAAGTATCTGATGTCTGACATGCCACTGTGCTTGCAAGAATTACGGCACTCAGCAAGCACGCAAAAATTCTTTTTTTCATCTAAGAATTCCCTCTCTTTTCTCATTTTTACATTTTTCATAATTTCGTACACCCTTTGTACGCAACAATTTTACCATTTATCAGCCTGCCCGGATATCGTATTTTCGTTAAGTCATTGTTAAAACTTGCAACATGAAATCAAGCTTTAAAAAAACAGCGTACAGAAAAGCTGTATCCTGTACGCTGTTTTGTGTATCACTTCTCTTTATCCCATTACCTTAATATCTCTGTCCGGCTCGGCATTTTCTCTGAAAAGCAGGGAAATGCACCAAATGGCACAAAGTCCGACAATAGTATAAACAACTCGGCTTATCATACCCGTTTGACCGCCGCAAATCCACGCAACCAAATCAAACTGGAAAATACCGATTGCTCCCCAGTTAATGCCGCCGATGATGAGCAATGTCAATGCAATTTTGTTGAGCATAGCTTAACTTCCTTTCAATTTTTGATGTAAATGTTATGTACCTTTATTTTTGACGGCTTTTTTGTAAATATACATTTGGGAATACTTTTTTGAAAATATCGGCAAGTATATATTAATTGCAAAAATAAAAAACGGCAGTGCAAACACACTGCCGAGAATTATCATTTTAAATTTTTAATTTTATTGGGACTTTTCAGATATACCCTGAATCAATCTGTTCAATAACGCACTTACGCCATTAGAAAGAATAAAAGAATTTACCGCATAAAAACCAAACCCCATGCGAAGGTAAAATTTTCCGCTTGAGAACGGTATAAATATAATTACTCTTCTACCTCAACCTCTTCATATACATACTGGTTGCCGTGCTCATCCTCGTAAACATACTCATACTTATGCTTATCGTTTTCCTTTGATGAAAGACGCTTACTGTCGGAATGTCTGTTCTCATCATCACGAACTTCTTTTCTTGTGTACCACCACTGAAGAGCAAAGTACAGCAATTCACCCGTTAAAATCAAAGAAATCTGAACCATAGGAATTTCGCCGCTGTTAATGGCACTTAATATACTCCATACAGCTAAAAATACCATCATATAAGTCCATGACACTTTGATTGATTTAATAGTAACTCGCATTTCCATTTCATCGGAATTTCTAAAGCCCAATTTTCTAAGATATTTCTTCATATATACTGCCCCTCTCCGTATTTAAACCTCATAAATATATTATATCAATATTTTGAAAAAATTCAAGAGAATTTTAACACATTTTATACTAATTTTGCAAATTTATTTTATTTTTTATTAAAATAATTAAATTCCGTATCACCGTAACTGAAATTTAACGATTCATTCAGTCTGATTCCAAATTCTCTCTCCCACAGTACGCTGTCCTGTTATCTGTACAAGCAAGCTTCAAACGGTGCAATGATATCTTCTATTTTTTCCACCAAGTACCCACATTCAACATCAACGGCATTGAACATCGTTTCGGTAAGGATTCCGAAGCATACCAAGGAAAAGCAAAGCGGAATCTGAAAGCCGCTGAGGCTGCCCGATGTTGAAAGCTCGGTTTCATCGAATAATGTACCAAAGCGAACACTGCTTCCGACAACACCCGAATGTGCTCTGTAACACGACAGAGTGTACAGTATTTTTAGATTCTCGAGCGTTACCTCATTTTGAATAGCACCGAAGTTGCGGCTTTTTATAACATTTCCTATCCACCAATAGTCATGCAGATAATTTCCCTGTTTATTATACGACAAAAACTCCGAATACTTCTCCTTGAGCTTATTATGCTCCTTTCTTGCCTCAATTTTAAGACGCAATGCCTCGTCCTTTTCCTCTTGGCTTTGGGAGTATTCAAGCAGGTAGTTGTAATATTTAATTCTATCTCTTGAAACCTTCACGGCGTAATCATCTATATACCGCTGCAAAAGCTCCTCGTTATCCTTGTGCATATATAAAAAACGCATGACAATCATAGCTTCATACAAAATTCTGCTCAGTGCCATTGCCCCCTCGGGGAAGCCGTTGTACAAAAGGGTTAGAATTTCTTTTGTAGTAATTATGGCTTTTGAATACGACTCACCTGCAATATATGTAAACGTATTCGGTGTTTTCAATAAATCACTTTCCTGTGCAAGCTGCTCGCACTCCTTAACAGCTTGAACCGCCGCCGAATAATTCCAGCGTTCAGCCGATGATTTCAACTCCTGCTCGGTAAAATCCATTCTTATCACCTCTGTAAATGCAAATAAAGGCTGTCCGAAAGCTTCTCGGACAGCCGTAAGGTTTATCTGATTTTCACCTTAAACTCTTTTCCGCATTTTGGGCAGCCGACTGTGTGCTCGCCCTTTTTACGCCTAACCCTAAGATATGAACGGCAATTTTTGCACTTGTAATATCTGTGAGTTTTTATCTCTTTAATTCTACGGTACTGAACCTTGAAAAAATCAAATACTTTCGTTCTGATTTCCAAATACTTCAGATTCTCCTTACTCCGCTTCACCGTATTGTGCGACAGCATTCTCACAACGGCAAGAATCGGCAGTAAAAGAGCCGCAAGCATTACAATTCTGCTTCTGAACAACGTATTTATCAGTCCGATGATAAGCCATACTATAAATAAATCCTTGTTGAGCTTATCAATACCGTAACGACCGCACATAAGCTCCTCATACTTCATTCGCAGCTGTGCCAAATATTGCATTATTCCACCTCAGAAAAATACTTATCTCTCATCCATGATCTTTTATCCATAGGAATATATTCACGTTCCTTAGAAATGCTCATATATGCAGGGCGAATAATCTTACCCGCATTGATAAGCTCCTCTATACGGTGTGCACTCCAGCCTGAGATTCTTGCAATCGCAAAAAGCGGAGTATAAAGCTCAAGCGGCAAGCCGAGCATAGAATATACGAAGCCTGAGTAGAAATCGACGTTTGCACTTACGCCCTTATATATGTTTCTCTCTCTTCCGATTACAACGGGAGCAAGCCTTCTTACATTCTCATATAACGCATACTCCTCCATCATTCCCTTTTCCTTTGCAAGTCTTTCAACAAATCCGCTGAATACTCTTGCTCTTGGGTCTGAAATTGAATAAACGGCGTGTCCCATACCGTAGATAAGTCCAGACTTATCAAATGCTTTCTTATGCAAAATCTTTTCAAGATATGCGGAAACCTCGTCCTCGTCGTTCCAATCCTTAATTTCTCTCTTCATCTCCTCAAACATACCGCAAACCTTAACATTTGCACCACCGTGCTTAGGACCTTTAAGGGAGCAGAGAGCAGCCGCAACTGCGGAATAGGTATCTGTGCCCGAGCTTGTAACCACATGGGTGGTGAAGGTTGAGTTGTTACCGCCGCCGTGCTCAGCATGAAGAACAAGTGCAATATCAAGTACCTTTGCTTCAAGTGCCGTGTACTGCTTGTCGGGGCGAAGCATCAAAAGAATATTTTCTGCGGTAGACTTTGTCGGGTCGGGGTTATGAATAAATAAGCTGTGCTTGTTTACATAATTATAAGCGTGGTACGCATATACGGAAATCATCGGGAATTCCGCAATAAGCTGCAATGACTGACGAAGAACATTTTCGATTGAAATATCATTAGCCGCATTGTCGTAGGAATGAAGAGTAAGCACACTCTTTGCAAGTGCGTTCATCATATCCGAGTTTGGTGCTTTCATTATAACATCTCTTACGAATGTATCGGGCAAAGCACGGTAGTCCGCAAGAAGTCTTTTAAAGTCATCAAGCTGCTGCTGTGTTGGCAGATTGCCGAACAAGAGCAAATATGTTACCTCTTCAAAGCCGAAGCTTGAATTTTCGGGAAAGCCTGCGATGATATCCTCAACATTATATCCTCTGTAAAAAAGCTTACCGTCACATGGCACTGTTTTACCGTCCACAATTTTATTTTGTCTGATCTCCGAAATTTCCGTAAGACCCGTCAAAACACCTTTACCGTCGATATCTCTCAAGCCTCTTTTTACATCATATTTAGAATAAAGGGCAGGATCGAACTTTGTATTCTCCATACAAATCTGAGCATACTTTTTCACATCGGGTATAGTGTGCATACAATTCTTTTCAATAAATCTAATTCCATCTGCCATGTTTAACACTTCCTATTTCTGATTTATAATTATAGTATATAACCAAATTGACAATAATGCAAGTTCATCATCAATTTGTTTCATTTCGTTTTAATAGTTTTTATTTCCTCGCTAACCGTTACGATCAGCTCGTTTGACAATGAAATAAGCTCTCGCATTTTTTCCTCGCCCATTCTGTCAAGCACATTGCTTGTAAAATTGTGAAGCTGTCTGCATTCCTGCTCATATACCTGCTCTCCCAGCGGAGTAAGACGCACGCCTGTACAGCGTCTGTTCA
>JBGVDU010000033.1:0-4806 GCA_045119555.1 Acutalibacteraceae bacterium
TTGCTGAAAATCTGTTCTCTATTTACTCTACCTTTGCCCCTCTTGCCGGGGCGAGGCACCTACTTTTGCTGTTCGGCAAAAGTAGGCAAAAGCGAAGTCAGGGGAAATTGCCTGAAAACGGCAATTTCCCCCGACACCCCCTATGTCAATTAGGCGAACTTTTGTCTGTCTACTTTAGTCCTTTGCCGCTCGCTCTGGGTGAAGCCCGTAGGGCTTCAAGTCGCTCGCTTTCATCTCGGCGACCTTGCGACCGCCTTTGTTTTTGTTCGGTTTACAAAGCAGACACTTTATCTTGTGAAAATGCCTGCCTAGTATTTTTAATTACATTATATCTCTGCAATAGGACAAAATCAACACAGCAGTCCACGGCAAATTCCGTTTAAAATTATAAGCACTGCCGCATTAAAATGATACAGCAGTGCTTTTCGATTTACTGATTTATAATTTACAAAATATCAATATGCTCACCGTTGAGAGCCTTATTCATGCTTCTTACGGCACAGAATTTTCCGCACATTGAGCAGGTGTCATCGTGTTCGGGCTTTCTGTCATCTCTGATTTTCTTTGCCGTTTCGGGGTCGATTGCACATGCCCACTGTGCCTCCCAGTCGAGATTGCGTCTTGCGTCCGCCATTTTGTCGTCAATATCTCTCGCACCCTTTACGCCCTTGGCGATATCCGCCGCATGAGCCGCAATTTTAGATGCAATTATGCCCTGCTTTACATCCTCAACATTCGGCAAAGCGAGGTGCTCGGCAGGTGTTACATAACATAGGAAAGCCGCACCTGCAGCCGCTGCGATTGCTCCGCCGATAGCCGATGTAATATGGTCATAGCCCGGTGCAATATCCGTAACAAGCGGCCCTAAAACGTAGAACGGTGCACCCTGACAAATAGTTTGCTGAAGCTTCATATTAGCGGCGATTTGGTCCATCGGCATGTGTCCGGGACCCTCAACCATAACCTGTACATCCTTTGCCCATGCTCTCTTTGTAAGCTCACCCAAGCGAACAAGCTCTTCTATCTGGCAAACGTCTGACGCATCTGCAAGGCAGCCTGGGCGGCAGGCATCGCCGAGAGAAATTGTTACGTCATACTCACGGCAAATATCAAGAATTTCATCGAAATATTCATAGAAAGGATTTTCGTTGCCTGTCATTGTCATCCACGCAAAAACGAGAGAACCTCCTCGGGAAACAATATTCATTTTTCTTTTGTGGTTCTTAATCTGGTCAATAGTCTTTCTTGTAATACCGCAATGCAATGTTACAAAATCAACACCGTCCTGTGCGTGAAGTCTTACAACGTCGATAAAATCCTGTGCCGTAAGAGTATCGAGGTCACGCTGATAGTGAATAACGGAATCATAAACGGGAACGGTTCCTATCATTGCAGGACACTCGCTTGTGAGCTTTCTTCTGAACGGAATAGTATTTCCGTGCGAGGATAAATCCATAATTGCGTGAGCACCCATGTTTACTGCTTCCATAACCTTTTGCATTTCGATGTCGTAATCCTTGCAGTCACGGGAAACACCAAGATTTACGTTAATCTTAGTTTTGAGCATCGAACCCACACCCTCGGGGTCGATACATTTATGATTTTTATTTGCACAAATTGCAACCTTACCCTCGGCTACGAGCGGCATAAGCTCCTCAACCGTCATATTTTCTTTTTTAGCGACAACTTCCATTTCTTTTGTAACAATACCTTTTCTTGCCGCATCCATTTGTGTTGCGTATTCTCTCATTTTTTAACCTCTCTGTTACAATAATTTATAATTATGTGCAAGCGGCCCTCTGCCGTTGCCTAAATCAAGCCCGTACTCTATCGCACCGTGCAGGTATGCCTTTGCAAAAGCTATTGCTGAAGCCATTTCCTCACCCTTTGCGAGGTTTGAAGCAATAGCACTTGACAGCGTACATCCTGTGCCGTGCGTGTTTTTATTTTCAACCGTTTTTGCACAGTACCATTTAATTTCACCTTCCTTAGTGTAAAGCAAATCGTCGGCACTGTTTTCGGAATGTCCGCCCTTGATAAGCACGGAGCAATTATATTCCTTGCTTATTTTCTCTCCTGCTTTTCTCATATCGGAATGAGTTTCTATTTTTAATCCCGACAAAACCTCCGCCTCGGGAATGTTCGGAGTGATAACGTCCGCAAGCGGAATAAGCTCCGATTTCAAAACGTCAATCGCATCATCGCTGATTAATTTCGCTCCGCTTGTCGCAACCATTACGGGGTCGAGAACTATATTTTTCGCCTTATACTCCCTTAATTTTCGAGCAATAACCTTAATCAAATCTGCAGACGAAACCATGCCGATTTTAACCGCATCGGGGTAAATATCGGTAAAAACGCTGTCAAGCTGAGATGCCAAAAATTCGGGAGTCGAATCGAGTATATCGGAAACACCCGTTGTATTCTGAGCCGTTAAGGACGTTATCGCACTCATTGCAAAAACACCCAAAACCGTCATGGTTTTAATATCTGCCTGTATTCCCGCACCGCCGCTTGAATCACTGCCTGCTATTGTTAATGCTGTATTCACATTCACACCTCATTTTTTAAAAATTTCTTTTCAAAGATCTCAATGCTAAATTCATTTTCAACATGAGAATCACTAATCTCCTTAGCCTTTTCCCAATGCTTTTCCTGCATTTTATCGAAGAGTGCAAGAACCTTAAAACCTGCATTCTTTGCCGTTGTCATGGCGGAAAAGGAATCCTCCGCAACAAGAGTTTCGCACGGATTTGTATTCATAATATCGCAGGCGGTAAGATAAATTTTCGGCGAGTTTTTGCCCTCTCCTATATCACTGCAAGACAGCACAGCTTCAAAATATTTTAAAATATCAAGATGCTTCAACGCACCGACAATTAAATGCTTATCGGTAGCTGTTGCAACGGTCATAGGAATATCATGTGCTTTTAAAAGCTCCAGTAAATCAACAGTACCGCCACGCATTTCAACGCTGTTGAAATAAAAATCCTCAATTATCTTGTTTTCTTTATTTATAATTTCTTCAACAGAAAGCGGAATGTTGTACTCGTTTTTTAAATACTCCGCACCCTCATGCATACTCATGGGAGTAAGAATTTCCGTCAAATTCTCGCTCGGAATAAATCCCATGGATTTCACGAAATCAACAACAACGCTGTCCCAAAATCCCATTGAATCGAGCAATGTTCCGTCTGCATCAAAAATAACACCCTTAATCATTTTCAACCATTTCCTCCGAAAGAGCCTTCAAGCGTTGTGTGGCAAGAGTAATATCGGGCTGAGCAAAAATCGCACTGATTACTGCAACACCGTCCACTCCCGTGCCTTTAAGCTGTAAAATGTTGCTCTCGCTTATTCCGCCTATCGCCACAACGGGGATATCCACCGCATCGCATACTGCCTTTAAAGCCTCAACACCGACAACGCCTGCATCAGACTTGGAATTTGTGGGAAAAATCGCACCTGTGCCGATATAGTCCGCACCCATTTTTTGAGCAAGCAAAGCCTGTTCAACCGTGCTTGCGGAAACGCCGATTATCTTATCCTCACCGAGCATACTGCGTACATCTGCGGCAAGCATATCACTTTGACCTACATGCACACCGTCTGCATCTACAAGCCTTGCTATTTCCACATCGTCATTAATAACGAACGGAACATTATACCTTTTACAAAGCTCTTTAATCTGACGAGCTTCCTCGAGAAATTCCTCTTTATCGAGGCTTTTTTCTCTAAGCTGAACAAACGTAGCACCTCCGATTAAAGCCTTTTCAACCTGTGAATACAGTGTTTCGCCGCCGAGCCATGCTCTGTCTGTTACGGCATACAACAGCATATCTTTTTTATCGCACTTCATATTTTGCTCCTTTATCAAGTGTTTCTTTATCCATATTATAAACAGCATCAATTATGCGGTTTCTGTATGTAGAATTGCCGTCCCCCTCAGCCATACGACTAAAGCCGATTTCTCCGGCAAGACCCATTGCACAAACAGCCGCAGCTGCCGCCTTTGTTTTATTATCGGGATTTGCGGTGACGAACGCAGTCATCATGCCTGAAAGCTGACATCCCGTTCCCGTAATTTTGCCCATTTCCGCACGTCCGTTGCGGATAACATAGCATATTTCACCGTCACTTACAAGGTCGATAGCACCTGTCACGGCGATAATACATTGAGTTTTTTTCGCAAATTCTTTAACAAACTCAACGGCACTGTCGAGAGTATCCTCCGTCACGGCATCTGAAACGTCGGCATCTACGCCCTTAGTAGTACCCATGCCGAGAGCGAGCGTTTTAATCTCGGAAATATTTCCACGGATAACGTCAAACTTAATCGTTTTCATAAGCTCTGTCGCTGTATTTGTACGAAGCACACTCGCACCTGCACCTACCGGGTCAAGCAGAACAACGTGATTTAATTCGTTAGCTTTTTTGCCTGCTTTAAACATAGCCTCAATACTTCTTGTATTGAGCGTACCTATATTGATATTAAGACCTCCGCAGATTGAAGTAATATCCTCCACGTCACACGGTTCATCGGACATTATTGGACTTCCGCCGCAAGCCAGCAAGATATTTGCAACATCGTTTACCGTGACATAATTTGTGATATTGTGAACGAGCGGAGTATTTTTTCTTACATTTTCAATGCAATCACCGAACATTTTTATTCTCCTTTTTTCAAAGCAACTAATAAAAAACGAAAAGCGGACACGCCAAGTGTTGGCATATCCGCATACATTTAAATAAATAAAATTTAAACAGTACGAAAACGCTTTCCCTACGTTGGCATTATCCAAATCA